>RFIA01000385.1 GCA_003695675.1 Chloroflexota bacterium | reverse complement strand
GCGCTGTTTAAGGCGGCAAATTTGTTGTCCGACGAGGGAATCAATGTGCCAAAATATTCACGCACAAGTTCGGGGTGTTCACGTAGGCCGGAGTCCATATCGAGGAAGATGACGCCTTTTTCTTCGAGGTCTTTGCGAATGTTGTGATACACAACCTCGGATTCATACTGCGCACCGACGCCGGAGAGAAATTTCTGCTCAGCTTCTGGGATGCCGAGTCGGTCGAACGTGTTTTTAATATCCTCCGGGACATCATCCCAACTCTGTTGTTGCCGGTCGGATGCACGCACGAAATAGTAAATATCGTCAAAGTCGATGTTATTGAGGTCTGCACCCCACTGCGGCATCGGCTTGTTCTTGAAGATTTCGTAGGCTTCAAGCCGGAAATTAGTCATCCATTCTGGCTCGTTTTTCATTTCGCTAATCTGGCGTACAATTTCGGCAGTTAAGCCTTTTTGACTCTTGAAGGCATAATAGTCTTCTGAGTCGTGAAACCCGTAGGCCTCATCATAACTGCCACGAACATCGCGTAACGCTTCTTCATCTTGTGACAGTTCTTTATTGCTGGAAACAAGATTTTCAACCATTTCTTACGCTCCTCGACATTGAATTATTTACTCGGCAATCGCGTGTTTTTCACGAATCCAATCGTAACCCTTTTCCTCAAGCGCAAGCGCAAGGTCTGGCCCGCCACTTTCCACAATTTGCCCCTCGAACATAACATGCACCGTATCGGGCTGAATGTAATTGAGGATGCGTTGATAATGAGTGATGACGAGTACGCCGAGATCAGGCCCCTTCAGACTGTTGACCCCATCAGCGACGACACGCAGCGCATCAATATCGAGGCCGGAGTCGGTTTCGTCGAGAATCGCAATGCGCGGGTTCAAAACGGCCATTTGTAAAATCTCGGCCCGTTTTTTCTCGCCACCACTGAAACCTTCGTTCAGGTAGCGCCCGGCAAAACTAGGATCCATCTTGAGCATATTCATTTTTTCGATCATCAACCGACGAAATTCCGGGATAGGTATGCCCTTACTTTCAGGGTCATTGGCTTTCATACGAGCGTTGATCGCCTGCCGCAAAAAGTTGGCGAGTGTCACGCCGGGTATCGATACCGGATATTGAAATGCGAGAAACAACCCGGCGCGGCTGCGTTCATCGACTTCCATTTCAAGCAGGTCTTTACCATCAAAATAGATTTCGCCATCGGTCACTTCATAAGCGGGATTGCCTAGCAATACATTGGCAAGTGTGCTTTTGCCGGAGCCGTTTGGCCCCATCAGGGCGTGGACTTCTCCCTGATTGATTGTCAGATTCACGCCGCGCAGAATGGGCTGGTCTTCAACCGTGACGTGCAAATTGCGAATTTCGAGTGTAGCGCCCATTGTAGGGACTGCCTCCTTTGGCGGATAAGTTTAACAAGTGTTAAAAATTATTTTGCTAGCTGAAGCAAAATCAGGTAGAGTATATCAGTGTCCAATAGGGCTGTCAATATTTATGATGACCATTGTAAAAATTGACTCGTTGCATTTGCTATGCTACGATTCGGATGTGTTTTGAACAACGAAATTGAGCCGAAAAGGATATTCAATTATGTCTGACGAAGCCCCGATGACGAAAGAAGAAGGATTGCGCGAGGCGTTGCGCGTCGTTATTGATCCAGAAATTGGCATGAATGTGGTTGAGCTTGGCCTGATACGCGATATTGAAATTTATGAAGATCGCGCTCACATTCTCATGATTATGACGACGCCGTTTTGCCCGTATGCGCCGCAATTGCTAGAGCAAACTCGCCGCACGGCGCAAGAGTACCTTAGTATGCCGACAACGATTGAAATGAGCGCCGAAATGTGGGATCCGAGTATGATGGAAGAAGGCGTCGCAGACGATTGGGGACTGTTTTACTAACATATTCAGTAGGGGCGAAGGCAATGCCTCGCCCCCACACACGGACGATAGATGAATAGATATGTTTAACGATTGACCGGACGATTGTTCTCGATGAATTGTTTTGGATCGATGTAATTTTTGTCTAATGCACTTTTGTTGCGTCCCGGCCAGTGTGCCGGATTGCTTTCGAGGATCGTCGTCGGGCTGAGGTCGAAGTGCAGATGATATGCCCATTGCCCGAAGGCATTGCCGACACTCGCGATTTGTTGGCCGCGAGTTACTCGGTCGCCGACTTTGACTTTCATATTCTCGACATGTGCATAGCGCCCATATAGTTCAACCCCATTCGTAACCAGTGGATCGTGTTTGATGATGATGACGTTGCCCCATACACGTAATCTACTGGCAAACACGACAACACCACTCGCTGCTGCGCTTACCGGATCGTGGGCATCGGCGTCCGACGGCAGGTTGAGGTCGGCGCCGGTGTGATAGGCTTCGTTCGGAGTGCCCCTAAAGTATAATCTCCCGAACGGACTTGCGTCGTACCAGCGACCAGGCCACAATTTGTCGGAAGCGCGTTCGGATGGTGTGCCGACGGGTGAGTCGTACCCATCGGCGAAACCGACCGGTACTTCGACATCTGTGTCGGTTTCGACAACACGTCGCCAGCGCATGGCGTCAAAAGCGATTTCGCGCCCTGATTCGTTGGTCAGGTCATTCAGGAATACGGTGCCAGCATTGTCAGTTGTGGCATCGAATTCAAACACACCGAGTGTCACCCATGTGTTGCTATAACGTGATTGGTCAATATCGACGACAACTTCGCTTTCCGTATTTTTGACGCCATGCACCTTGAAGCGGGCATTGCGCGTTGTCGCATGGCGATTTGGCACGAATGTCGAAAGCTCATAATGACCAGATTGTGGCAAGGGGGTTGCCCATCTTGCCCAGACTTTGCTGGTTTGTTGCTCGGTTGCTTTGTAATAACTCCGCCAACCCCATGTGCCTGCGAAGCTTTTAAGTTCTTCCCTCCCGGTGTACGAACCGTGTGCAAAGCCACTGTCCTCCGGACGGACGATGAGCACATCGCTATATTGGTTGCCCGGCGGTTGTGGAGGCGGCGCAGGGGTAGGGGGGGTATCCGGCGGTTCGGGGTCGGGCGCTTCAAATGTGACCGGTCGATTGACCGCAACCCATTCGACCGGGCCAATGACACCGAGACGCCACCAACTGACAGCACGTGCGCCATGACGTTGTGTTGCTAGTGTGTGCGCTGTTTCCATATCGCTGCGCTGTGCATCGCCCTGCAAGATTGGGATGATCGGACGTCCGTAATTTCCCCACGTATCATACGTTTCGCGTAACACTTCATCGGGGGAACGCCGAAACGTCGCCCAATAAGACATGGTATGTACGCTGTTGACAAATGGAAACCATTCTGGTGCAAAAATGGCGTCGAAGTGATGTGGGCGGGGGTCGATTCCCAAACCGATATGAAATGCGCCGGGAATCGCCCGCCGGATACGTGTCATAAACGGGCGCACACCTTCTCGCCCGGCAGACCAGAAGCCGGCGAAAGGCTCAACATCCAAGATCATCGATTTCACACCGGGACGTAAGCAGGCTTGAATAATCAAGTCAGTTTCGGCTTTGATGTCGATGCCACGCGGCACGCACCAGGCATGAAAGTGCATGTTGTAACGTTGAAGCACCTGCACCCAATTGTCGATGCTTTGCGGGCCATCAATAGCGAGCGCGCGCTTCGTATCCCAATGACCCTGCCAACGTGCGCCTGCAGACGGTGTATAATCGCTCGTTTTGACGAAAAGGTGCTTGACGTTTGGGGCAACCTCTTTGATATTACGGACGACATCTTCTATCGTATTCTCCGGCAGTACATCGCCCTTCCAATGCCACAACGCGATTCCCCCATCGTAAGGTGTTGCTTGGTCAGGGGCGACGGGGGCAGGCAGCGCTGCCGGTTCGAATGTCACCACCCATGTCGCAACCCAGCCCGCTAGGCCATATTGTTCGATCCAAACCCAATCACGATTGCCATCGCTGCGACGCGAATTGGGGTAATAGAGCACAATCGTATTGTCGCGAATATCGCCAATGTCCCGGTAATTTGTACCCGGCCCATTACGGATATTGACATAAGCCGAAACGGTGTTGGCAATTGCGACCTGCCCCGTCCCCGCATTTGAAGGTTTGGGCACAGCCGGTAAACTGCTCATAGATGACTCCTCTCATACGAAAGTTGAATGCCGGGCGCGTTCACCGGGCAAACTGGAATCTAACAATTTATAGTCTATGATATTACAGTCGAGACGATTCGGCAAAATAACATGAGGGGGAATTTGGGTGTATAGCGTGCTTGATTGTTTACTCAGTTTCGTCTTGCCAACCTGATGGGAAGAGCGCGAGGTCGAGCGCTGTCCACAAACGACGTGCCTCGTAGTCGCTTAAAAGCATGTCCCATGTGAACTCACCAGCCCATCCGGTGACTTCAATTGCCGCCGGGTCACTCGTGATGATATTGGTATGTGTCGTGATTGTCGGTAAATGCGGTGTTCGTAAGGGAGTTGTTGCGACGAGAGCCGTCACCATATCGGATTTGTCAGGATACAAAATTTGTGTTAGATGAAACCACAACATCTGTGCAGCACGGGGTGACAACAACCGCGTCCATTTTTCTTTTTGCTCGTCCACGCCACCCAATATGATGGTATCTTTATTCGGTCTTCGTGTGACGAATAAGTCGGAGACAAAGCCATAATTGACTTTTTTACCACTGTCCTGCATAGGTTCGATTTCCTCGACACAAATCAATCGGCAAATGTGTTGTATTCAATGATGTAAACTGTCAGCGCGAAATGAAAATTTCTCCATGACCTGACCCTACTTCTCCTATAATACTCGCTGTTTCACCTGCTGCAAGTAATTGATCGTATAGATTTTGTGATTTGTCTTCTGCGACGGCCATGAGTAGTCCGCCCGATGTCTCTGAATCATAAAGTAAATTCTGTTGTTGTATTGAGATACCCGCACCGAATTGCACCCACTTGCCATAAAAGGCTAGATTGCGCCCCATGCCGCCGGAATTGAGTTCTTTTTCCCCATATTCTTGCGTGCCGGGCAGCCATTGCAAAGTGCTCAGATTGATATGCGCTGCTGTCTGGCTTAGGTGCATCATCTCGTGTGTGTGGCCAATAAGACTGTATCCGGTGATGTCGGTCATGGCATGGACGCCGATTTCTTGCGCAATTTGCGAAGCTGTTTTGTTCAGGTGGCTCATACTTTCGATGGCGGCTTGTAAATGCGTATCATTTTTTTCGCCGAGTTGAAGCGCCGTTGTGACAACACCCGTGCCAAGTTTTTTGGTTAGGATTAATTTGTCGCCGGGTTTTGCACCGCCTTTTGTGATGATTCCGTCGGGATGCACAACACCCGTCACAGCGAGGCCATATTTAGGCTCTTTATCCGTAATGGTGTGACCACCGGCTATAACAGCCCCGGCTTCGCGGACTTTCTCGCCGCCGCCGCGCAGAATTTCTGTCAAAATGTCGAGGTCTAATCCATCGGGGAAAGCGGCAAGATTGATGGCGAACAACGGTTCGCCCCCCATCGCATAGACATCGCTGAGGGCATTGGCCGCCGCGATTGCGCCGAAATCATAAGGGGCATCAACAACTGGCGGGAAAAAATCGACCGTTGAGATGAGCGCACGCTCATCATCGATTTTATACACCGCCGAATCGTCTGGACGGCCAAGACCGACAAGCAGCTCAGGATAATTTTCAATTGGAAATAACGTATTGAGTGGCTGCAAAACTTGCGCCAAGTCACTAGGACCGAGTTTAGACGCTCACCCAGCGCAGGTTGCCAACGATGTCAGCGCAACCACTTTCAATGTTTTCTTATCCAACACCTACTCCAAATCGTTTTGTTGGAATGTCAATGATAAAAAATAAAGCGGCTATTCGTAAACAATTGACCCCACTACCGTATCGCATCTTTGTTCAAATACCTATAGCCATCCGATACTGGTGGCAATGTTCATGGAAGATAACAGGAGACTATGTTAGACTGAAAATGTTGTCAATGTTCATGCGGGTAATTGCTCAATTTCATCGCCGGAGACGATACCGATGGCTCTGAAGCGTGTGGTCATAATTGAAGATGATAATCAGATTATCAATCTGGTGACATTGATTTTGTCACAGCAGGGTTATGAGGTCTATGGGGCAGAAAGTGGTGCTGATGGTCTCGACCTTGTTCGCGATTTGTTACCCGATCTCATTCTATTAGATTTGATGATGGTCGATATTGATGGTTGGGACGTTTATGAACGCTTGAAGGGTGATCCTGAATTGCAAAATATACCGGTGATTGTGGTGACGGCAAAAGCGCAAAGCATTGATGTCAAGCTCGGCTTACAAATTGCTAAGGTTGATGATTACATCACCAAGCCTTTTTCACCACAACAATTGCTTGTAAGTGTCGAACAGGTGTTGAATCGATAATTATTGCTTTTGGGAATTCGTCCGTCATAAAAGCATTCTTGGCTGTTATCAACGATATAGGGTAAGATTAAGAGGCTGTAGCAGGTTGCTGGTTTGGTAAAGACGCCTATACTTGTTAGATAGTGTCGCTATCAATTAATTTTTGCGCTGTACTTATGCCTGTCACTGGGGGTTTTCCATGAAGAAGCCAGCCATTCATTTGCTTGTGTTTTCTTTCTTTCTCATTTTTGCATCTTCTCTGGGGATTAATTCGACAAATGCCCAAAATAATTTGCTAACCAACCCCGGATTTGAGCCGCCGTTTGTTTCATTTGATGTGCCCGGACAACCTGCGCGTCAAGTTGCACAGGGCTGGAATCCATGGCATGTGGGGGGAGGGCGTACAACTTCGGAAAATGTACAGCCAGAATATCGGCCCTCATCCGATGTCACGAATGGTCTCGGCGTGCCGCGCATTCGCAGTGGTGACGGCCAGCAGTATCATTCATTTTTTGCGACTCATACGGGTGGTGTTTTCCAACGGGTGGGTGGTCTCACACCGGGCACACAACTTGAATTCAGTGTGTTTGCCTATATTTGGTCTTCATCTTTTGATGACCCCAATGTGAGTGACGGTGATGGCGATGTGCTTATTCAAGTAGGCATAGACCCGACCGGCGCGACTGATGGCGAAAGCAGCGCAATTGTGTGGTCAGCTCGTGCGGAAACTTATGATACCTTCGCGCGACATGCCGTCACAGCTACAGCACAAGGCAGCGCTGTCACAGTGTTTGTGCGAACAACGGTTGGTTTCCCCGTGAAAAACAACAATGTTTATCTTGATGACGCATCCCTAGTCGTTATTGGTGGTGGTCAACAACCGCCGCCCGATACGCCGACGAATGTGTCCACCGCGACCTTCACATCGACGTCAACCGTGACAGCCACCGCGACATTGACAGCGACGGCGACAGCAACTTCGACTTCGACGCTCACACCAGCGACAACAGAAGAAGTAGAAATTCCGACGAAAGCAGATCAAGGAATTGTTTCGCCAACACCGACCAACACCAACACGCTTCAAGCGCAAGTGCCGAGCGCAACGTTTACCCCAACACTTACTGCGACATCGACGTTCACAACCACAGCCACGATGACATCGACAGCTACCACGACATCGACACCTGTTCCCCCGCCTTCGAATAATTCTTCACCAACGCCGGATCAAAATGTTGGCTCGCCAGAAGCTCCCGAGCCGACCGACATGCCATTGCCACAAGGCGGGCCGTCTAGCGCATTTGTCAATTCCATCGTTCACACTGTGCGCCGTGGCGAGACAGTTGCTCAAATCTCAGCGCTTTATGGCAGCACGAATCAAGCGATTATTGAAGCCAACGGCCTTAATCAAAATGCGCTCATCTTCGTTGGGCAGAGGTTGGTTGTCCCGGTACGTCTTGGCGCACCGGCGACCGCTACACCGACAGCGACATTGACTCCATCGGTCACACCGACGGGATTTGTTGCGCCGCCGCCGCCACCACCGCCGCCGCCTGCACCGAGTACGGAGACGATATATATTGTTCAGCCGGGCGACACACTTTCGTTGATTGCGCGTCGATTCAATACGACCGTCGCTGCCCTCGCGCAATTGAACGGCATTGTCAATGCCAATCGTATTCTCGTCGGTCAACGACTGACGATCCCCGGTACAGGTGGCCCGACGACCTCGCCACCACCTGCTGCGCCGCCGTCCGACACGAATACAACGCTTGACAATACCGTTTTCATTGTTGTGACAGCGACACCGTCACCCGGTGATAATGCGTCACAATCTGCGCCACAAACGACGTATGTTGTCCAGCCAGGCGACAATCTATTCCGCATCTCATTGCGCTTCCAAACGACAATGGGCGCATTGATGCGTGCCAACGGAATCGTGGACGCTAATCGCATCTTTGTTGGGCAAAGACTTGTTATTCCATGAGCGTGAAGTGGCGCATTTTACGCGATGCAGCCTCCGGCGATGTTGTACTAGCACGAGTTCGCTTGTGCGAAAGTTTTTGGTGTCACTTTCGCGGCTTGCAACTCGTGCCACATCTGCCGGATGACGAAGGATTGTTGTTTGTCACCAAACGAGAAGGACGCAGCCACACGACAATTCACATGTTATTTATGCGCTTCAGCATCGGCGTCTTATGGTTAGATGCGAACGGTGTTGTCGTAGATAAAAAATTGGCAAAACCATGGCGCTTGGCGTATGCGCCGGTTGCGCCCGCTCAATATTTTTTGGAAGCCAATCCCGATATATTAGATCGTGTTCAGGTTGGTGATCAACTGCGTTTTGACGAGATTGTTGAATGATTCGCTGGATGATGTTTTTTCTGGTGGGTATGCTGATGCTGCCCGCCACTGTGATTGCTCAAGATACTCCCATCGCAACATCCGGTTTGACAATACATGTTGTTCAGCGTAACGAGACCCTCTTTAGCATTGCCCAGCAATATGAGTCGTCGGTTGATGAATTGGCCGCGCTCAATGGCTTGGGAGACGTCAACAATATTCAAGCTGGGCAGCGTTTGCTCGTCCCAACCGATTCGTCGCCAGTAGAGCAAATCGCGCCGCGTACACATACTGTGCTCATTGGCGAAACGCTCGACAGTATCGCGACATTTTATGGCGTCACCGTTTCCGACCTCATCAATTGGAATCCCGAAATCACTTCGCCCGAAACGATTTATGTTGGGCAAGTGTTGACGGTTTCCGGTATAAGTACAACGGGCACATTTGTTGACACAACAGATATCACGACTGCCGAAGAGGATGTCGTCCATACGATTCAATCCGGCGAAACTTTATTCCGAATTGCGACGATGTACGGTGTTACGGTCGATGAAATTGTGCAGGCCAACGCTATTGAAGACCCGACGTTAATTTTTGCTGGGCAAACATTGACTATTCCCGGTGTGGCGGTGCCACAACCTGCCTCGACACTGCCCGCACCACTCGCAACACTAGATATTTCGCCGCCAATATTCATTGAAGGCAAAACCGGTCGTTTGCAATTGACGACTGTTACGCCTGTCGCTGTGAGTGGACGGTTTCTTGAGCAAGAACTCAGGGTTGCATCGGAACAAGAGGGCACAGTTCATACGATTCTGGTCGGCGTCCCTGTCTTCACCGAACCGGGTATTTATCAAATGACCTTGAATTTTACCGACGGCAATGCACAAGTGACAACACTCCCGGTTAATCTGTTGGTGATTGGCGGCGCTTACGGTAGCGAAATCATTTCGTTGCTTGAAGATCGCAATGAATTGCTCAACCCAATCGTCGAAGATGAAGAGATGAACTTGTTGCGGCGTGTGATGTCCCCGTTTACCCCCGACCGTTATTTTGATGGTCAGATGGGGCTACCGGCTGCTGCCCCGATAACTTCGCCATTTGGGACGAATCGGTCGTATGATGGTGGCCAAATTTTTGATCGCTTTCATGGTGGGACCGACTTCGCCGGTGCGCCGGGTTCACCGATTATCGCGCCTGCCGCAGGGCGCGTCGTTCTTGCGGACACACTGAATGTGCGCGGCATAGCGACAGTGATCGATCATGGACATGGTGTGTACAGCCTTTATGCGCATCAGTCGGAACGCTTTGTTGAACTCGGCGAATTTGTCACGCCCGGCCAAGTCATTGGCTCAATTGGTTCTACCGGTCGGGTTGAAGGTGCTCATCTTCATTGGGAAATCTGGGTTAATGGCATACAAGTTGACCCGATGCAGTGGGTGAGCCATTCATTTTCGTGACGACAAACAGCGAATCCTTCAAGTATTTCCCTGTTTTCCAGTAGTCTTCATTAAGATTGTGAGTGCTGAATACGTGCAAAAGCCGCGTTATACTGTTCAATGTGGGTTATTCAACGATTTGCTGCTTTCTGATGATTAGCATACGATTTGGAGGATGCAAAACGCGATGTCGAAATCGGCTATGAGAGAATACGTGAAAACAATCACAAAATACGACAAGCGTTATCTCCCAAAACGCAAAACGCATCAGAACTGGCTTTCCCCCGGACGTGTCGATGCGATCACAACTTATGAAGGCGGCTTGAGACTGTCGTGCAAGACCGGTGTGGTTGACTTATATTGGATTGCGCCAGATTGTCTGCGGGTTCGGTTCATACCCGATCATGCACAATTTGACGAGCCATTTTCCTATGCTGTGGAAAAGACCGATTGGCCGCCGGTTGAATTCGACATGGTTGAAGGAGATTTGGCCCTAGCTGTCACGACTTCGAGGGCTGTCTATCGCATCGCAAAAGAGTTTTTGCGTATCGGTGTCGAGACGCTTGGTGGCAAATTGCTGTGTGTTGACACAGCCGGTATGCAATGGCGCGAAGATGGCGCCTTGCGGCTTGTGATGGGCTTACAACCCGATGAAGCCTGCTATGGACTGGGCGAACGCGCAGCCGGGTTGAATCTACGTGGCAAGCATGTGAAATTATGGAATACCGATGCCCCTCATTATATGCGTGGAACCGATCCACTTTATTATTCGATTCCGTTTTATCTGGGTGTCCATAATCATGGTGCTTATGGCGTCTTTTGGGACAATCCGCATCGTGGTCTTGTTGATCTTGGCGCATCGAAGCATTCGCAACTCGTTTTTGGTGCAGAAGCGGGAGTGTTGCAGTATTATCTTTTCGCTGGGTCAGATGTTAAAAGTGTCCTCTCTCGTTATACCGAGTTGACCGGACATATCACCCTGCCGCCGTTGTGGGCGCTGGGGTATCAACAATCACGCTATAGTTATCGTTCGCAGGAAGAAGTTTTGCAAATTGCGGCAACCTTTCGGCAGCGTCGTATTCCGTGTGATGTCATTTATCTCGATATTCATTATATGGACGGTTTTCGCGTCTTCACTGTTGATTCACAACATTTCCCAGATTTTGAGAATTTAGTTGAACAGTTGCATGAACAAGGATTCAAAGTCATCACAATTTTAGACCCCGGTATTCTGATCGATTCGGATTACGCGGTTTATCAAAGTGGCGTCGCGAACGATGTGTTCTTGAAATATCCCGATGGTGAACGGGTAGTCGGTGTTGTTTGGCCGGGGGCGTGTCATTTCCCAGATTTTAGTTCGCCCATAACCCGCGAATGGTGGGCGCAGCAATGCGCGAAATTGCTACAAGCCGGTGTTGATGGTATCTGGAACGATATGTCGGAGCCGGCTGTCTTCACTGAAAATGGGCCGGTCACATTGCCGGATTATGTACAACACGACGGCGATGGGCGTGGCGGTAATCATTTGGCACATCATAACACTTATGGCATGTTGATGGCGCGGGCCTCGGCAGAAGCGTTGCAACAACACCGGCAGGCACTACGTTCAGTGAATATTGTGCGGTCGGGTTATGCAGGCACACAACGCTATGCGATGTCGTGGACGGGAGACAATACCGCAAGTTGGGATCATTTACGCCTCAGTTTGAGCATGGTGCTCAATATGGGGCTTTCTGGCGCGCCGATTACCGGGCCGGATATTGGCGGCTTTCACGACAATTGTGAGGCCGAATTGTTGACACGGTGGTTACAGGCCGCCTGTTTGCTGCCGTTCTATCGCAATCATACCGAGTTGGGGACGCGATTTCAGGAGCCGTGGGTATTCGGACAGCCTTATGAGGTGATCAATCGCATCACGATTGAATTGCGTTATCGTTTCATGCCGTATTTATACTCGGCTATTGCCCAATCAAAAGAATATGGTTGGCCGGTTGTGCGCCCCATATTTATGGCTGAGCCAAATAACCCCGCATTGCGCTCAATTGATGATTGTTACATGGTGGGCGACGCTTTGTTGGTAGCGCCGGTTTTGGAACAAGGTACTGCCCGGCGCAAAGTGTATCTCCCGGTTGGTGACTGGTACGATTACTGGTCGAGCGAACTTGTGCAAGGTGGGCGTGAAGTTGAAGTCACCGCGCCTTTGGAGCGTTTGCCGTTGTTTGTTCGAGCGGGAACGATACTC
This sequence comes from Chloroflexota bacterium, assembly GCA_003695675.1. Lineage (GTDB taxonomy): Bacteria > Chloroflexota > Anaerolineae > Aggregatilineales > Phototrophicaceae. Next base: position 9,659 of record RFIA01000385.1, on the reverse strand, counting down.
CCGTTATGGCCACCAATGCAATACGTTGGTGAGCGGTCGATTAAAGAAATGTTGTTGCGCGTTTATCCGGGCAATTCAGAAACCGTATTATACGAAGATGATGGTGAAAGCATGGCTTACGCCGAAGGTCATTATCGCTGGGTTTATCTATCATCCCATTGGGAAGGCCCTATTCTCCATCTGCATCGTCACGTTGCCGGGCAATATCAACCGCATTATGACGCCATCAAGGTTGAGGTCGTTGGTCTATTGGATGAACCGATTGCCGTCCACGTTGACCGTAAAGGCGCTCCGGTTTGGTTTTTCGATGACGATGTGCTTGACCTCACACTTGATGATTCGTTTCGGCAGATTGAAATTCATCGCCGTGTTCGCCCGGATGACCCGACTATTGCACGACGAAGATCGAAATAACTTCCGCTGCATTGAAAACAAAAAGGAGCATAATCCAATGGATGCTCCTTTTTGTTGTTTGGGCTGGCCTAACCGTGCTCAATGACCATAAGCTTTGTCAAGCGCTTCAAAATCAGTGAATAAGAAATGATCGTGATAGTAATGGATCCATAGGAACGACAACACCGATGTGTAGTAGGCGGTGTCAAAATGTTGATTCGGCGGGGTATCGGGCATGAACAGATAGATGAAGCCGTACACAAGCACAAAAACGACACCCGTGCCGACCAACATCACGGTGCTGAGCGCGAATAACCCACGCGAGTCTTTTTTGCTAAAGCGCGATACAAGCGGTGCGTCTTGGTTGAGGGAGCCATATTCTTGACGAATCTTGATGATATAGAATGTGATCGCAAGATATTGGAATGAATGCCATGTATTCATCCCCTGAAAAGCCGTATCAAGATTCGGCAGCGCCGGAATCGTGAATGCGACCGCTATCGTCAAGACGATGAAAATCGTCTTCGGCCAATTGATGTAACCACCACGATATTCCCGGATCGTTTTGATGATGAAGGCCGTCAATGCCACACCAAAGATGGTCGCCATCACGACAAAGAACCATGTTTGTTGGAAAAATCCCGGAATAACTGAAGCGAGATTGTTCACGCCAATATCAAACGACCCCTTGCTAATTTTGAACGCAGCAAACGGGAACAGGCAAGACATGATGACAGCGTAATCAATCATGCGTGCTTTCGGGCTTAAGGTGCTTTGTTGGGGACGGACGAAGTGATGTTCTTTGTGATTGTACAGTTCCACAATGTAGGTGACTTGATGTAATACATGCAACGATGCCCAAAAGAAAAAGATTGTCAAAAGTAAGGTTAAATTCAAAAATGCCAGCGATACAACGACGAGAGGAATAATGATTGAAGACCGGATCAACATTGGGTATTGTTTTTTGAAACTTTGATCTAATCCCGTCCGCAACATTGTAGACATCATGTGCGGCCCGCCGACTGCTACGGCGACAAATCCGTTGACGAGATTGCGACTTGTGTCTGGCTCAACACCGAGTTGAAGACCAATCAGATAAAAAAGATAGGGGAGTGGCACCAAGATGACACTCAGGGTGATGAATGCTAGGTCCCACCTACGATTCCGCAACCAGAATTGTTCAGGGTCTGAACTCACAGTCGATTGTGGCGCGAACGAAGCAGTTGTGACCGACATATAACATACTCCTTGCGTTAATCCGAAAGATGAGTAGTGCCCCTCAACATTGATTGTAACGAAAATCCGACTCTTTAGCTAGGCAAACGATCAGCCCATTTCAACAACATGATGCTTACGGCAGCGTGCCTCATACGTTTCTTGTGCGCCGACGAGGATGATTGGGTCGTTATAGTGAGCTGGTTTGCCATTGACGAGGCGTTGTGTACGGCTGGCATCTTCGCCACATACGACACATATCGCGTGCAATTTCATGACTTCTTCGGCGCGACAGAGCAGTTGTGGCATGGCGCCAAACGGCTCTGCGCGGAAGTCCATATCGAGACCGGCAGCGATGACACGGATATTGCGTGCGGCGAGTTCTTCAATGACATTGAGTATCTCGTTGTCAAAAAATTGTATCTCATCAATTGCGACGACCGTCGTATCATCTTTGACTTTGTCGAGGATGTCGTTGGCATTCTCAATCGGTTCGGCCTCGATTTTTTGCCCATTGTGGCTGCTGACATTTTCAAGACTATAACGTACATCGATGCCCGGTTTGAAGACTTGCACATTTTGCTTGGCAATTGTTGCCCGTCGGATGCGTCGAATGAGTTCCTCCGTTTTGCCCGAAAACATGCTGCCACAAATAACCTCGATTCGTCCTGAACGGTGAACCATGATTTCCCCCAAACGTATTTATATTTTATGTGGATATTGGGCGGTGTTGCTGTGTGATGACTGTTGCAATAAGAAAGGCAGACATCCCAGCGTATGTCTGCCTTGATATGTGTTGCGTTGACGCTATTTCGCTGTCGGAAGTTCGTAGCCGCGCTGCCGCAGCAATTTCTTGACGTCGGTCAATACTTTGCGGCCAATACCGGGAATTTCAAGCAGGCTGTCTTCGCCATCTTCGAGTTTGCTGAGGAAGTCCGCCACGACGGTGATGTTATTTTCAGCGAGAATATTCAGATAGCGTTTGTTGATGTCCAGTTCCGTGAGTGGCAAATCGGCGGGTGTGCGTGCAGCGAGACGTGCTTCTGCATCTTCACGCATTTTTTGGCGTGCTTCAAGCCGTTTGTGGAAGCGTTCGACTTGGCCTTCGGTGTCCACAATACGTTGTTCACCCGTATAAAATGGATGACATGCCGAGCAAATATCGGTGCGAATTTCGGCAACTGTCGCGCCTGTCACCCATGTGTTCCCACAGGCACACACAACAGTCGCTTCCGGAAACCATTCCGGATGAATACCTTCTCTCATGCGTTTGTTCCTTTCCGTCACGGCCCGCGTCGGGATAGCGTAACGAATATTATGGATCGTTTTGTGTTTTAGTTATGATTGCGGCATTTCGGCATAAACACTGATTTGCTTTTGGCCTTTTCTGCCGCGCATTCGTTCAAAGACCACATAGCCTTCAATCGTTGCGAAGATGGTGTGATCTTTACCCATACCGACATTTTCGCCGGGATGGAATTTCGTCCCGCGTTGCCGCACGATGATATTGCCCGGGACGACGAATTCGCCACCGAAGCGCTTCACACCGAGCCGTTTTGAGTTGCTGTCGCGACCATTCCGGCTTGAACCTGCACCTTTTTTGTGTGCCATTGATAATCCACCTTCTCCAATTATTTTACGGCAATCTCGTCAATTTTTAGGCGAGTGTAATATTGTCGATGCCCTTGCTTGCGGCGATAATTGGTGCGTTGTCGATATTTATAGACAATGATTTTCTTGCCGCGAAATTGCTCGACGACGGTCGCCTTGACGGTTGCACCATCGACGGTCGGTTGCCCGATGACGGTCTTGTCACCGTCGCCGACCAACAAAACATCCTCGATTTCAACACTTTCGCCGACATCTTGCGGCAGACGGTCAACATCCAATGTTTGGCCGACTTCGGCGCGATATTGCCTCCCGCCGGTCCGAATTATTGCGTACATGAAACTGATGCTCCAATCTTCACTTGCCAAAAGCCGCCTGCACAGTAAACCTTCGTTACGCGCAGCACGGGGAAAATTGGCCGAAGTTGTAAATAACAATGTGTTGGCGTAGAAAAGCCCCGATATTTGGGGCGCAGGAAATTATAGTAGGGCGCTGTGGATGCGTCAACGTTGAATTTAGTCGCTGATGAACATTGCATCGCCAAATGAGAAAAATCGGTATCCTTCTTGCTTGGCGATTTCATACGCCTTCAAGATTCGCTCCCGCCCAGCAAACGCGCTGACCATCATCAGCAATGTTGAACGCGGCAGATGAAAGTTCGTCAGCATGGCATCGACAACACGCCATCGGTAACCGGGATGAATGAAGAGATTAGTATCATCTTCAAAGGCGATGACCGGGCGCCATGGGCAGGATTCTGTCTCTTCATACGCTGTTGAAGGGCTGCCGCCTTCACTCAAGATTCCAGCGGTTTCGAGTGTGCGAGCGACAGTCGTCCCGACGGCGATGATGCGCCCGCCCGCAAGTTTCGCCTCGTTGATGATGCGTGCATTGTCTGCATCAAGCACGGCGTACTCGTGGTGCATGATGTGTTCTTCGATTGTCTCGACCCGTACCGGCTGGAATGTCCCTAAGCCGATATGCAATGTCGTATACGCGAATTGGACGCTTTTCTTGCGCAGCGCAAGCAACACCTCGGATGTGAAATGTAGACCGGCGGTCGGCGCGGCGGCGGAGCCTTCGACTCGGCTGAATATCGTTTGATAACGTTCGCTGTCATCCAATTCGGTGTGGATATAGGGAGGCAACGGCATCTCGCCATGTGTGTCCATATAATCGCGAATCGACGTGCTGAATTCGATGATACGCTCCGCTTCTTCAAGCTGCTCCACCACGTTGGCAGTAATGTTGCTGTCTTGTAGGACGAGTTTTGTTCCGGCTTTGACTCGCTTGCCGCCGACAATTGCCCGCCATCGTGTTGCGCTCAATTGACGCAGCAGTAGCAGCTCAACCGCACCGCCGGTTTCGGCTTTGTACGCTTTCAGCCGCGCCGGGATGACCCGTGTCGTATTGAACACCATCACATCGCCGGGATTAATCAAGTCGATGATGTCGCGGAATTGACAATGCTTGATGATGTCTTTACTGCGGCTGAGCACCATCAAACGCGACGAGTCGCGCGGTTCAGCCGGTGTTTGCGCGATGAATGATTCCGGCAGGTTGTAATCAAAGTCTGAAATTTTCATTGACGATTGATGAAACGGAGAACGATATTGATGATGATTGTCAGAATAATACTGATCAGAATCGAACTGACGACCGGGAAGAAAAATGAGAAGCGACCGTTCTCAATACGAATGTCGCCCGGCAATTTGCCGAGATTGCTGAGAATCGGCAGCCGCCCGAACAACATCAACATGCCGCCGATTAGGGTGATGATGATGCCCCCCACGACCATATAACGTCCAATTGTTTGTATATCCATGATGAAACACTCCTACAATAAAGATTGTTGGTTTGCGTTGCCGTTGTCGTTATACGGGATGCCGATATGTTCATAGGCATGGGGCGTCGCTTTGCGACCGCGCGGCGTGCGTTCAAGAAAGCCGAGTTGCAGCAGATACGGCTCGTAGACATCCATAATCGTTGCCGAATCTTCGCTGATGGCGGCTGCAATCGTGTCGAGACCGACCGGGCCGCCATTGAACTTCTCGATAATGGTGGACAAAATACGCCGGTCAATGTCGTCGAGGCCGAGATGGTCGATTTCCATGAGTTCGAGCGCTTCGACCGCAACAGTTGGCGTGATGATCCCGTTCGCCCGAACTTGCGCATAGTCGCGAACACGACGCAATAAGCGCAAACAGACGCGCGGTGTTCCTCGTGCCCGACGCGCAATCTCTGAAGTGCCGGCGGGTTCGATTGCGATTTCGAGCATCGCCGCCGCCCGATTGACGATGTGTTCCATCGCTTCTTGATCGTAAAAATCGAGGCGGAAGCGTGCGCCGAAGCGGTCTCGCAGCGGCCCGGCAAGCAGCGCTAAGCGCGTTGTGGCGCCGATGACGGTGAAGCGCGGCAAATTGAGGCGGACATTTTTAGCAGCCGGCCCCTTGCCGATGACAATATCGAGCACAAAATCTTCCATCGCTGGATAGAGCACTTCTTCGACGGCGCGGCCTAAACGATGCACCTCGTCGATGAACAAAATATCGTTGCGTTTGAGATGTGTCAAAATCGCCGCAAGATCGCCCGCACGTTCAATCGACGGCCCGGCTGTGACGCGGATGTTGACCCCCATCTCGTTGGCAATCACATGCGCCAACGACGTTTTGCCGAGTCCCGGTGGGCCATAAAACAACACATGATCTATCGGTTCTTCGCGGCCTTTGGCGGCATCGATGATGATCTTCAAATTTTCACGCACCCGGTCTTGCCCAACGATGTCGTCGAGCAACTTCGGGCGCAGCGCAATATTTTCTCGGTCGTCTGGACGGGTGTGACCGGCTATCAGGCGTCCGTCATCGGGCATATCATCACTCCGTGCTGAAAAAGTGTTCTGTCTACAGTATAGCCGACCCTGATTAGGCCGCAACGGTTGCTTTACATCTTTGCACTGTGAACGTACAATTGGTTGGTTATCACAAGGAGGTGAATATCTTATGACACAGCTATATGTCTCAGATCATCCCCTGATTCAACACAAACTCGCTGTCTTGCGCGATGTCAACACCGACCATCGCGCTTTTCGTGAATTGGTGCGCGAATTGGCTTTGCTCTTGTGTTACGAAGCGACACGGGATTTGAAAATTTCGTCCTGCAAGGTGATGACACCAATGGGCGAGGCAGTAGGGGCGAAAACCGAGGAATTGATTGGCCTTGTGCCGATATTGCGCGCTGGGTTAGGTCTTGTCGATGGGGTGATGGAATTGTTGCCGAGTGTGCAGGTATGGCATATCGGTCTCTATCGCGATGAGGAAACATTGCGTCCGGTCGAGTATTACAACAAACTGCCGACCGAGCCGACGGTGCAAGTTTGTCTTGTGCTCGACCCGATGCTGGCGACTGGCGGTTCGGCTGTCGCGACGATTGATATTTTGAAAAGGTGGGGCGTTTCGCGGATTAAATTTCTCGGCCTTATCGCCGCGCCCGAGGGGGTTGAAAGATTGTCAAGCGCGCATCCTGATGTGCCGATTCATGTTGCCGCCGTCGATGACCATTTGAATGATGTTGGCTTTATCGTGCCCGGTCTCGGTGACGCCGGTGACAGACAATTCGGCACTGCCTGATGTATTGAAGCCCGATGCCATTTCTTGCTGCTGAAACACTCCAATTTATGATCGTCTTTTTGCTCGCGCTGAGCACATCGTTGATCCTTGTGCCGGTCGCGATGTATCTGAGCCATCGTTATGGCATCATCGATGAGCCGGGTGGCAGGCGTGAGCACGAGCGGCCAACGCCGCGACTCGGCGGGTTGGCGTTGTATGGTAGTTTTGTCATCACGGTGATTGTGGCGCAATTTTTGCCGGTGCCGCGTTTCGACTCGTTGGAAATTGTCCGGCTCACTGGGCTGCTCATCGGTGGGACGTTTATTTTTATCGTTGGCTTGTTAGACGACATTTTTGAATTCAGCGCACTCGTTCAATATATCGGGCAAATCGTCGCCGCGGGGATTGCCATTGCTTTTCTTATCTTTATTGAGACGTTCAATAATCCCCTCACTGGCACACAAACCGATCCGTTCCCGTTTGTTGTCACGGTGACGCTCAGCCTATTTTGGCTTGGCTTGATGATGAATACCGTGAATTTCCTCGACGGCCTCGACGGCCTCGCCGGGGGCGTGGCCTTCATCGCTGGGACGATGTTGTTCATCAACAGCGCTTTTCGCTTGCAACCACCGCAGACCAGTGTCAGTCTTTTGCCGCTCGCTTTGATGGGCGCCTCGCTGGGCTTTCTCCTTTTCAATTTTTACCCCGCACAAATTTTTATGGGGAGCAATGGCTCGTTCTTTCTTGGATACACACTCGGTGTATTGAGCATCATCGGCGGTGCGAAAATGGCGACGATATTACTCGTGATGGGGTTGCCATTGTTGGATGTCGGCTGGCAGATTGTCAATCGTCTCCGTGAAGGGCGCAGCCCATTTGAGGGTGATCGCGGGCATGTCCACTTCCGTTTGATTGATGCGGGATGGGGGCAGCGTCGTATTGTCATCCTCTATTATCTGTTTTGTGCATTATTCGGCGTGTTGACATTGCTGACGGGCAGTCAATTATTCAAATTCATCGCGCTAACTGTGATGGTGTTGCTTGCAATCGTCGGCTTTGCCGTGTTGTCGCGGGCATCGGCTCAAGTCACATCGTCGTCATCTTCATAAACCTCATCCTCAATATCTTCATAGACTAACTTGTCATCGCCTGTGTCATCGTCATCTTGATTCTGCTCGCGTGGCAGTTGTGGACGTGGGCGGGGTACAGGCCTGCCGCGTTGCGCTGCAATATTTTGTGGCGTTGCTGTTCGGCGAATTCCTTTCGGTGTGGCCGGTCGAGGTAACGGCGCATCGCTTTCGATGTCGGTTTTCTGTGATGGACGTGGTCGCGGTACAGGTCGGCTGCTTGGCTGATTTTGTGATGGTGCAGTGCGGCGATTTCCACCGGGCAATGTCGGGCGTGGCAATCGCGATTCATCTACATCATCATTCGATGGCGTTATCCGTGATGTTTGCGGACGCGGAGTCGGTTGGCTGCCTGGACGTATGCTAGGTGGTCTCGGCGGCGATGGCATTCGACGCGGTGTCTCATCACGCGATTGTTGTGCCGCCGGGCGCTCATGCGATGGCAATCGTGGGCGCGGAGGCGCTGGGGTGTCATCAATGCCCGGGCGCACGGAAGGACGGGATTGTTCTGCATCAGATGACGTATCATCTGTAGCGACAGGGCGCTCACGCCGCGGCAGTTGCGGACGTGATGGCGGTGCGATTTTGCCGGTTTCTGGACGTTCTGGTGTGTCGGTGGCTTTTTGTGATGGTGCTTCGATAGTTGTCGGGCGTTCTTGCCGGTCACGCGGTGACGGCGGCGCAATTTCGGCAGGCTTCTCCGGCATGATGACTTCGGTCGGTCGCGCCACCGGCTCGTCACCCGGCGCACCCGGAATTGGCAGATTCATCTTGTAGATTGACGGCGGGCCGGATTCGGCTCGTGCGGCAGCCGCACTTGCACGCCGTGCCTCGCGTTGGCGTGCTTGTTCTTTCTGTGCGAGCACCTCTTGGCGCGTCATCGTAATCATCTTGCCGCGGCGGAAGATAGCGCTCTTACCCGTTACACGTTCGATACTCGCTTCGATGAAACCGAGCACAACGACGGCGAAGATGTTGATACTGATGATGATGAGGATAATTCCCGATAGTGTGTTCAAGCCATCGGCGACCGGGCCGCGCAGCGCTCGTCCAATCGTTTGATTACCAATGCCAATGAGAAACAGCACAACTGCAATCGCGATGAGGAAGATGCCGACGATGCGAAAACCGGCCAACTTTTTGAAATCCGGCAGCATCGTATTGCTAATCGTAAAGGCCAGATAAATCCAAAGCCAGAAATCGGTCGTGCTCGTCAAGTCGCTCACACCGCGTGAAACGTCCGTGAGTTGGCCTGTGCTAATTGTGTCGAAGAATTGTTCGACACCGAGAATGTTGTTGGCAATCAGGGCGATGGCGAGCAGGCCGACGATTGTCGGGGCAATGTGGATAATGCTCATCTTGAGTGGATGAACGTTTGAGGGGATTTCGACGAACTTCAAGTCCAGCTCGGCGATTTCTTGTTCTTCCGGCCATTCGATAGTGCGCTCTGCGCGGACATTGAGAATGCCTGCGACGAGCCAGAAGACGACTTCGTATAGAATGATACCGGGCAGAAAGAAGGTGTAATAGAGAATGGTGGTTGTGTGCATGTTGCCGGTAATCAACCACCCAACCTTGAAGATATGTTGGTGCAACCAGCGTTCAAGACTGCGCAGGGGAATGACAAGCGCGGTGATAAATAGCCACGGTGTCAGAATCTCCAGACCTGCCAGTGTTACGACCCTTTCTGCTCCTGCGCGATTTGGATGAG
>RFIA01000384.1 GCA_003695675.1 Chloroflexota bacterium | reverse complement strand
GCGCCGACCGAATTTTACGATTACGAAGACATCATCCGGAAGTGGCCGCCCAACGGCCCGCTTGAACCACCGGGCAAACCCGCTCGTATCACCGACGATACGCAGATGGCGCTCGCTGTCGGCGAGGCATTGTTGGCTGCGCCGCGTCCCTTCGCTGTCGATAGCCTTGCGGAACACATCCGGCAGAAATTTGTTGCGTGGTATCATGCCCCGGACAACGACCGTGCGCCGGGCAACACCTGCTTGACTAGTTGCGAGAAGTTGATTGATGGCATGGCGTGGCGCGAAGCCTGCGACATCAGCTCAAAAGGTTGCGGCGCCAACATGCGCGTGCAGCCGGTCGGCTTACTCAATGTCGATGCAACAACCCGCGCACAAATTGCGCAGTTGCAAGCTGCGATCACACACGGGCATCCGACGGCGCTCGCCGCATCCGACTTGACAGCATTCGTCATTGCTGATCTCGGTAATGGGGGTTCACCGGATGGTCTCCCGCAGCGTGCCCGTGAATATGCGCTTTCGCAACGCGATGTTTATCATGCCGAATGGCTCGGCAATTTGTGGGAGCGAGCCTACATGATGCCGACTGAACGCGAATATATTGCACACGGATGGGATGAATGCCTCGCCGTGCTTGACCGGCTTGATGACGCCCTCGTCGTCATGAATCGCCAAGCCGACCCCTGCCTCGTGACCGGCGCGGGATGGGTTGCTGAAGAAGCCTTCGCGACGGCGTTGTTGTGCTTCATGATGTTCCCTGATGACCCGGTTGCGGCGATTCATCGCGCCGCAGTCAGCAGTGGTGACTCAGACTCCATCGCGTGCATTGCCGGGGCATTCGCCGGTGTCTATCACGGAATCGATGCGTGGCCAGACGAGTGGATCAAACGTATCGAATATCATGACCGGATCGAGGCATTGAGCACGGCATTACACACGAAAGAACAAGACGCCCAATAGGGGGCGTCTGTTTTCAATTACGCAAGATTATATGTTGTGATGACACATCGCATCAGATGAACAGCAACTGTGCCCCTTCCGACATCTCCATGAATTCCATCGCGCCAATGATTTCAGCCTCTTCGATGATGTCTTCATCGGTCAGCTTCATCATATCCATCGACATCTTGCAAGCATAGAGATTCGCGCCGGCGTCGCTCAACATCTCGATGAATTCATCAATTTCGGGGAAGTCGAGCTTCTCGATTTCGCGCTTCATCATCGTTGTCGCGACGGTGGACATGCCAGGCAAACCACCGAGCATCGTCGGGATGTGCATACTCGGATTGCCAACTGTCGGCACTTTGAGGTTCTTCATCTTATCTTTGCAGATCATTTCGAGACCCCAAAAGGTGAAGAATAAATCGACATCAATGCCGGACATGCGAGCCGCATTCGCCAATACAAGCGGCGGATAAGCCATGTCGAGCGAGCCTTTTGAGCAGATGATGCACAATTTGCGATTTTCGGATTCCTTCCCGTTTGTTCCGTTGGTTGTCATGATGTCTCTCCTTGTCAGGTATCAACCATTGGGCTGTTTATTCACATCGACTTAGATGCAGCCGGTCGGTTTGCCAAGCCCGGCGATTTTCGCCGCGACTTTAGCCGGGCCGCCGGGAAACAACTTGTAGATTTCCTTCGTGCTGACATCGGTCGTCTTGGTGATGCGTCGCAGCGTCGGCGCTTCACCATTTTTCGCAAATTCATCGCGTGCGAAGTGAATCACAACCCAATGCCGCTCGGTCAATTCAAGACCTTCACGCTCAGCAATCGCTTCGGCAATTTCAGGTGTCCATGCGTGGGGATCAACCATGAAACCGCCTTCGTCGAATTCCACTGTGTCCAGTATGTCGCGTGTCGCTGTCGTTGTCATTTTCGTCTCCTTGGTAGTATCGCACATTGTCTCGTGTGCGGTGATGTAAATGTGTGTTAGTTTGAATGGCCGTTGCTTGCTTCGGGTTCGTCGGCCAGTGTTTTTACGATATTCAGCAATTTCGCCATGCCGCGCCGGACTTTCGGGTCGCGCAATTCACGGAGTAATTGCCATGTTGAAATGTCTTCGTCAACGGGAGTTTCCATTCGTTCGACGACATTATTGGCGAGTTGCATGACTTCCGGTTGTGTCATATTGCGCACCGTTGTCAAGATAGTCACGATGTTGCCGCTCAATGCCCGTACATCTTCTTCGTTGAATTCGGTCACGATGCGGTCGATGATGTCGAGTCCTGCGCTCGCAAATTTGAAGTATCCCTTGCGTTCGAGATTGTCCAGCTCGCCGACAATCGTCATATACATCGGTTGGCTGAGCAGATTGACTTCGTTAGCAAGATCAGCAACTTCTTCCATGCGTTCGAGTATTGCGGTCAGCATTTCGGTATTGCGCAGCAGTCGCTTGATGAGCGCGATCAAATCTTCAAGTGTGAATTCACCGCCGATGTCCGCCAATTCATTGATGGTTACTTTGAAGAGTTCGTTCAAGATAGGGGCGAACTCAACTTGAAATTCGGTCAGCGCTTGTTGTTGCCGACGCTGTGCTTCAATTTGCTCGGTCAGATAATCGAGTTTTTGATGCAGCAGATTCAGATCATTATCCACAACGATGTCTACCATTGCTGCCTCCTGTTACGTCCACTTACCAGCCATACTCATCTGCGATTCAATCGGCATCTTACGTCCCTTGAGCAAGACATTCCAGTAAATCCAACGGAACGACATTTTGCCCCAATGATTCGCCACCGATTCTTGCAGCAACGAGAATGGGCCGATGCCGGGTAATGGAAACTTACCGGGTAGTGGCTCCGTCTCGTAATTGAAGTCGATGAGGATACCCTTGCCAAAGCCGGATTCGATGTAGCAATTGGCGTGTCCGTCGAAGTCGGGCTTGAGTGGCAAACCTTCGATATGCCGTAAGATATTTTCGACGACGACATCGAGCATAAAATGCGCGACTGATCCTGCTTTCGAGGTCGGGGCGTTGCCCGCATCACCGATGACGAAGATATTTTCCCATCCGTCCGATTGCAAAGTGAATTTGTCGATGGGCACAAAGTTGAGTTCATCGCCCATGCCCGAACGTTCGATCACATCTGCACCCATATTGGTTGGTACGGTGACGAGTAAATCATATTCGATTTCGCGCTCGTCCCATGAACGGATGACATTCTTATTGCTGTCAACTTCGCCGATGTTGAAGTCGGTTTCCAGCAAGATATTCTTGCGCTCTAGCATGTCACCGAGTTTCTTTGACGCAATCGGCTTCGTGAATGCGCCGGGTAATGGTGTCGCATAGACGAGATCAACTTTGTTACGAATGCCACGTTCATGGAAGAATGCGTCCGCCAAAAACAGGAATTCGAGTGGGGCGACCGGGCACTTAATCGGCATCTCGGCCACATTGACGACCAATCGTCCGCCGTCCCATGTACGGAGGAAACGGCTGAGTGCGGTCGCGCCATCGAGTGTGTAGAAGTCGAAGATATTCTTTTGCCAACCACCATTGACCATCCCCTCCGTTTCTTCGGGATGAATGTGGCTGCCGGTCGCAATCACCAGATAATCGTAATAGATAACCTGCCCTTCTTTGGCGAGACGAACACGATTTTCGTCCGGCTCGATCATTTCAATATCCGAAAAGATGACCTCGACCGTTGGGGGCAAGAAGTTGCGCTTCGGTTTGATGACATCTTCGGGTTTGTACGTCCCGAATGGGATGAAAAGAAATCCCGGTTGGTAGTAGTGCGTTTCGTCACGGTCTATGATGACGATGCGCCATTCATTGGTGTCGAGTAACTCGGTCATCCGATTAGCGACCATCGTGCCGCCTGTTCCTGCACCGAGAATGAGTAGTGTTTTCACGATAATTCTTCCTCCATTGTTGCGTCTACCGGCGAGAATTGTTCTGTCGCGTGACGCGCCAACGACACCTGCCCGGCAAGCCGGTCTGCGAGTACCGCCCGCAATAAGTCGAGCGCTTCAACCACCCGTCGGTCTGCCAGCGCATAATTCACCGATTGACCATCACGCTGTGATGTGACCAAGCCGCATTCGCGCAAGATTTTGAGATGACGCGAAACAGTCGGTTGCGGCAGTTCGAGCAACGCCGCTAATTCGGTCACATTGTGCGAATGCTCCGCCAATACATAGAGCAACAGAATGCGATTGGTATCTGCCAGCCCACTACAAACCCGGGCATGAAGATTAGCGACTTCGGCTCTCAGTGTTCTATCCATCTCATGCTCCTCGTGGGTTCAATTGACATTCATTTGCGTATATGCGTTTATTCGCATACGTTATCGATTGCAATTTAACATATTGCCCTAGACTCACTACAGTGTAGTCTGTCACCGGCGATTGTGATGAATGTCACAAAGGAGATGTGCGGGGATTTTTGTCACATTTTGAGGACGTTGTTACAATACAATCATGATCTCATGCTGAGGTGTTTTATGGTCGGCCATTACAATTTTTCCGATGTGTTCATTTCGTATTCGCGCAAAGACAGCGACTTTGTCCATCGCCTCGACGCTGCCTTCAAAGCACACAATCGCGAAGTGTGGGTCGATTTTGAAGACATCCCGCTCACTGCCGATTGGCTCAACGAAATCTTCGCGGGTATCGAGGCCGCCAACACATTTCTCGCCGTCATCAGCCCAGATTATGTCCGCTCGTCAATCGTTGAGCGTGAAGTCGAGCACGCCTTCACACAAGGCAAACGCATCGTCCCGATTGTGTATCGCGACCTCGTCACCGACGAAGACAAAGAGCGAGTCCATCCCGCACTTGCCACCCACAATTGGCTCTTCTTCCGCGAAAGCGACGACTTCGACGAAACCTTCGCCGCGTTATTAAAATCGCTCGACACCGACCTCGATTATGTGAGTTTGCATACCGAGTTGCTCGTCAAAGCCAATGAGTGGGAGAGCAAAGGTTTTGACGACAGCTTTTTGCTCTATGGCACACCTTTGCGAGAAGCACAGGCATGGCTCGCCAACAGCGCCGGAAAACAACCGCCCCCGACCGAGCAGCATCGCAATTACATCGCCGCCAGCGAGCGTTTCGTCGCCCGCCGCAGAAGACGGATGACCGCTTTCGCGATTTATGGCGTTGTCGTTTTATTTCTCGCGCTCTTCGCCTTATTTGAGGCGCGTCTCGCGAGCCGGCGGGCGACCGAAGCCAATAACGCGCTGCTGACCGTCACTGCTGAGGCCGACATCATCGCCACGCAACGCCAGAATGATCGCGATTTGCGCATGACCATCAATGCCGAGATTGCCACCGTCACCGCCGAGCACATCATCATCGCGACCGAATCTGCGATTCACGATGCACTCGTCGCGACACTCGACGCCGTTGGAATCGATGCACAATCCGTTCCGACAACGATTCCGTTCGACGCGACTCCACTCCCGTTCGATGACCTCAATCCGACGCCGACGCCCTGATAATTGTATTCGCCTTGTAAAATAAACACGAACAGATTCAACGCAGAGACACAAAGGACGCACAGCTCGCTGTACGTTGATCATCTACCCAAGCAAGCGTCGCTTGACGAGACCGGCAATCCAGTACAATTCTTCGAGCCGCAGCACAGTCGCCATCAGCAGAAAAACAATCGTGCTGATGCCGCCCATCGCGCCGACGAGCAGCATCTCGCCGATGAGATGCTGCGTGCTGACGACGGTCACAAGCGCGGGAGTCAAGACAACGCCGACGACGCCCATCACGAGCGCGGCAGCTCCGGCTTTGCTCGTCGTCAGCAGCAGGCGTTGATGACCTAAGCCGTCGATGCGCCGACTCAGCAGATAGGCCGAGACGAGAGCGTGTGTGATGTGTTTCATACTGTCGGCAATCATCAAGCTGAAGAGACCGTAACGCGGCAACAAAACGAGCGCGGTTATCATATACACCGTCAAGCTCAGTGCGCCGATGAGCGCGGGAGTCAGCGTATCTTGCCGTGCATAGAAGGCATACACGAGCAGCAAGTCAATCGCGGCGAAGGGTAGGCCGATGAGATACAACCGCAACACAAGCGATGTAATCGAGGTGTCAACGGCGGTGAATGCGCCATGTTCAAAGATGAGTGCGACAATTGGCGTCGCCAATACGAACAAACCAATCGCGGCGGGTAGTATCAATGTGATGGCGAGCCGCAAGCCGAGACCGAGCGTGTCTTTGAAGGGTTTGCTGCCTTCGGTGGCGATGCGTGTCGCCTGTCGCGAAAGAGTCGGCAAAATCGCGATGCTAATCGCCGTCGCCACGAGTCCTTGTGGAAATTGAATCAGCGTTGTCGCCCACGCCATATACCCGATGCTGCCTTCGCCGGTTTGACTGGCGAGATTGAAGCTGAAGGTGCGGATGACGAGGGTGTCCAAAATCAGCGAGAACATGACCGGCGCGTACAAGTGTGTGATGCGACGCACGGCGGGATGATTCCACTGAATCGAGAAACGCAATCGCGACTCGCGCAGGCCGGGCCATTGCAAGACGAATTGCGCCAACGCACCAATCAGCCAACCGAGCGCCGCCGCCGTGATCGCGTTGGCTGGCCGGACGAGCGTCCATTCGACGTGCGGGCCGTTGAGCACAGTCGTCACTCGCTCACCGGGCACGAGGAGTAAAGTCGCGATGACGATGCTGCCGTTGAAGACGGCGC
Source organism: Chloroflexota bacterium (assembly GCA_003695675.1). Classification (GTDB taxonomy): domain Bacteria; phylum Chloroflexota; class Anaerolineae; order Aggregatilineales; family Phototrophicaceae. Next base: position 8,530 of record RFIA01000384.1, on the reverse strand, counting down.
CCGCGAAAGCCGGCCATGTGAATGAGCGCAATGCGTAGAGCGTGCCGCTCAAGACAGCGAACAAGCTCAAGAAAACGAGCGCCGGGGCCGTCAGGCGCAGTAGGTCGGTCGCCAACGCGAATGTGTCCGCGTCGAAGCCGCTGCCGATGAGACGGACGATTTGCGGCGCGAAGACTTCGATCAACAAAACGAGCGCCGCGAGAATCACCGTGACGAGACTGAGCAGCACCGAGACGAGCTGCCACAATGCTTTTTGTCCATCGCGAGTGCTGACTTCGCTGAGCACGGGGACGAGGGCGCTGTTGATGTGCCCGCCGATGAGCAGGTCGTAAATCGCTTTGGGGATGATGATGGCGACATTGAGCGCATCGACCGCGCCGGACGCGCCGAACAAATTCGTCAGCACGATTTCACGCGCCAAACCGAGCACCCGGCTGGCGATATTGCCGAGCGCGACAACGCCGGTCGCCCGGGCGACACCGACGTTGGTTTCTGCCTGCTCTGCCGACACCGACTCGGTCGATGCGATGTCGATAGTCGAGTCGGTCGGCAAATTGTCCGCGTGGTCGATTGTCGTCATGCACACTGTCCCGCTATGCCATCAACAAGCCGCAAGCATAGCACAAGTTCGCAGACTCGGTACAGGCGTAGGTTTATCGGTATCAGATGTGAGCAATGTCCACGAATATACGTAAGAGATGTTACATCAATATCCGAAGTGCGTTATGATATAGTGGTCACCGTTGGTCTTCAGAGAATGTGAGGTGTCAAGTTTCGTTATGTCATCGCAACCGGGAACACAAGAACAACCGCTCCGCATCGCGATTATCGGTTCGGGCCCGGCGGGATTTTACGCCGCCGAACGCTTATTCAAAGAAAATGATCTCGTCGTGCAAATCGATATGTTCGACCGCCTGCCGACTCCATTTGGTCTCGTGCGTGGCGGTGTCGCGCCCGACCATCCGAAAATCAAATCGGTCGTCAAAGTTTATGACCGCATCGCCAAGCACGATGGTTTTCGCTTTTTCGGTCATGTCGAGTTCGGCAGCGACATCACGCACGATGACATTGTGCAGCATTATCACGCCGTCATCTACGCTGTCGGCTCGCAGACCGATAAGCAGATGGGCATCCCCGGCGAAGACTTGCCCGGCAGCCACGCCGCGACGGAATTCGTCGGTTGGTACAATGGGCATCCCGATTATCGCCATTATGAATTTGATCTGACTAAGAAACGTGCCGCCGTCATCGGCAACGGCAATGTCGCTATGGATGTGGCGCGGATTCTCGCCCGCAGTTATGATGAGCTGCGCACCACCGACATCGCCGATTACGCGCTTGACGCGCTCGCCAAAAGCAACATCGAAGAAATATACATACTTGGCCGGCGCGGCCCGGCACAGGCGGCCTATACCAACCCGGAAATCAAAGAACTCGGCGAGATGGAAATCGCGGACATCATCGTCTCGCCGGAAGATGCGGCACTTGACCCGCTCACCCAACAGTGGCTCAAAGAGCACAACACCGACCGCACGGTTGAGCGCAATGTCGAGATTGTGCAAGAATATGCACAGCGCAAACCATCCGGCAAACCCAAACGCATCATCATGCGTTATCTCGTCTCGCCGGTAGAGATTATTGGCACGGAACGAGTCGAAGCGATCAAGCTCGTCAAGAATGAATTGTACATGCGTGAAGACGGCACATTGCGCCCCCGCCCCACCGATGAATTTGAAATCCTACCGGTTGACCTCGTGTTTCGTTCGATTGGGTATCGTGGGGTACCCTTGCCGGGCGTGCCCTTCCGTGAAGATTGGGGATTGATTCCCAACGATGCCGGGCGTGTCTTGACGGCGCCGGGTGGCGAACACGTCATCGGGGAGTATGTCGTCGGGTGGATTAAGCGCGGGCCGTCGGGGGTCATCGGCACGAATAAACCCGATTCGGTCGAGACGGTCGAGCATCTGTTGGAAGATGCCCGCGCCGGTCAATTGCTAAGTCCGTCAGCACCGGATGCCGACGCGATTGTGCGTTTGCTAGATGGACGCAACATCCGATATATCACGTATGCCGATTGGGAAATGCTCGACGCTGAGGAACAAAAACGCGGCGAACCGCACGGCAGACCGCGCGTCAAATTCACCGATGTCAAGGCAATGCTCGATTTTGTGGCGCAACATCGCGAGCAGAAACTCAATCCGACCGGCGATTAACGGCTCAGGCCTGCACTTCTTGCTCGGCGATGCGTTTGAGATTTTGCAAGCCTTCAACTAAATCGCGGACATTGCGTTCTTCAATCGCGACTCGGTTGAGCAATTGACCGAGCACTGAACCCGGCAGCTTATAGCGAACGCGCACACGCAGCATCGTGCTGCCGTTCTCGCCCGTTCCAAAACTGAAGTCGAATTCGCTGTCGATGCCACTGATGGTTTCGACACGCAGATGTTGATTAGCGCGCATCTCGGTGACGGTGTGTTCGCCTTTAATTTTGACACCCATCATGTTATACACATAACGCGAAATCGACCCTTTCACCGTTGGCGCAGGGGTGACTCGCTCTTGCAATTCAATCGGCGGCCACCATTCGGCCATGCGTTCCGGTTGGTCTGCAATGAGCGAGAAGACAAATTCGACCGGTGCATGAATTTCGATTGCTTCCTCAACCTGTGGCATAAGACCTCTACTTCTCCTCCGACAACTGTGTAAGAAAATCATAACCAATGAGAACAAAATGAGTGGTTGAGGTTATCGGAAAAAATTGTGAATTTATGCCGGTCAGTTTCAAGCAATCGTGATATTCATTCTATCTTAATTGTGCCTCTTATTTGTCGATTGCGCTAGCCCCATTCTGTTCGTCAACATAAAATGGATTTCATCGCGAAGCACAATCAAAAATGCAACGTAGATATGTTGCATCTCTCGCATCTTCACAAATGAGGTTGGTCGCGTCGCGTGCTACGCCTCTGTGTTGCCTCGCAACTTGGCCCGGTTGAGTTGTAACCACTGCACGGCGATCATCGTCTTGGCATCGCAAATCTCGCCGGACTCGACCATCTTGATCGCTTCGTCTACACTGAGGGCGACGGTGCGAATATCTTCGCCTTCTCTGGCGAGACCACCGCCTTTGCCCGTGCGGTCGGAGTCGGTCACGCTAGCGTAGAAAAGATGAATACGCTCAGATGTCCCACCGGGACTGACGTAAAAGGTGCTAATCTTTTGCAGACTTTGCACTTGATACCCGATTTCTTCTTGCAATTCACGCCGCATGGTTTCTGCTGGGTTTTCCCCTTCATCGACCATCCCGGCGGTGACTTCAAGCATCCATCCTGGCCCCTTCTCGTAAGTTGGGTAGCGAAATTGTTCGGTGAAGAGCAACACATCTTTGGCTTGATTGTGAATCAACACCGCGGCACTGTCACCTCGCTCAAGATTAAGGCGGACAATTTCATCGCTCATCGTGCCGTCATAGCGTTCATAGCGCAAGCGCGTCTCTTTCAATTGAAAACGCGATGACTCGCTAATGCGTCTATCGAATATCGTGCGTGTGTGGATGATTTCAATTTGTTTCATCATTGACTGCCAACGTGTATAGTTAAGTTAAAAGAGTAGTCCTAGTATACTGGCGATTCCATTCTCTGACATTGCGAGATAGATATTGAAATAATCTTATTTGCGAGAATCTGAATTGTGTATTAAAGTATAACGCAACCATATTGTAAGAATCGTGATAGTAAATCGTTCAGGTGAGATTTATGGTTGCACAAGATACATCATACAATCACATGATTAATAGTCAAAACATCCGCGTGTTTATCAGCTATCGCAATATTAAATATAGCAAAATGCGGGCGAGTGAATTGTATGACCGTTTAACGGAAGCCGGCTATACAACATTTATTGACACGGAAGAACTCAAAGGCGGTGACACGTGGCGCGGTAAGATTTATGAGAATATTCGAAATAGCGATGTTTTGTTGGTTTTGCTGGAGCCGACGACAGCGAACTCTGAATGGGTACAGCGCGAAGTGGATATGGCTCGCGGCTGTCATGTTTCAATACTGCCGTTGCGGATTTCAGAAGAAGAGCTTGATATTGGCGATGTGCAAGAGAAACTGGCGCTCAGTGAAACCCAATATAGCTACTATCAAGGCGAATATGAAGTATACGATGGCAAAAATCCAAAGACGAGTTTTGAGCATTTGATTGAAAGCATTGAACGACTCAGCAAGCAAACCCGCGACAATCAAAAAACATGGATGAAAAATCTCGAACTTCGTCGCCACACTGACCCGGCAGAAAACAATCAGGTCTGCATGACTTACGCTGCCGATAATGAGAAAATCTCCTGCAAAATCCATCTTGCCACTGGAGATATGACACGCTTCAAAGACATTGATGTCTTTGTCAACTCAGAAAATGATTATATGCAGATGGCACGCATTTTCGAGACTTCGACCTTATCGTCTGCCCTCAGACGAGAAGGCGCTTACATCAAGCGCGGTCGAATGATAGAAGATACCGTACAGCATGAATTAGACCGACAAATTGAAAACACAAAAGCCTTTTGCGGGCGTCCTATTATGATGGGACAGGTTATCCCAACACCGGCTGGCCACCCTAAGAGCAATTTGTGTAAAAATAATATTCGCTATATTTTCCATGTTGCCACTGTGCGAATGGGCGCTGACATGATGAATGAAAATCTTACGCCCATCGAATCAAGTTCTGGACTGCGAAACGCCGTCAAAAATTGCCTCGAGATGGTGCATCATGTTAATGAACACGGGCTGACACTTGAAGAAGAAACGGATGATGATAAATCCGAACAGAAAAAATCATCGAAAGGCACGACGAAGAATAAAAATCAAACAGAAAAGTTAGAAACTCCGATCAAAAGCATCGCTTTTCCACTCTTTGGCACTGGTGTAGGCGGACGCTCTGCGCTTGAGGTTGCGCCGCCGATGGTTGAGGCCATCTACGAGTTTCTCGATGAGCATACGACCGACAGCAACCCGACAACGTTAGAACACGTCTATCTTGTGGTTTATTCTAAGTCGGATATACCTTTTGTTCATGACGCACTTAGAACACACAAAAATCTGACAGTTGTTGATGAAGCATGTCACTGTACCGATGAAACGCGGGAATTTCTTAAAAAGTGGGAGTCGCGGGGAATGCCAAAGCAAAATACGAGTAAAACGCAGAATGAACTCGCCGCTGAGATTGTTCATTCTGTGCAAGAATTCGTCAAGCTTTCTCAATCTTCAGATGATGAAGATGACACCCAAAAAAGCGGGAGCGATAATCATAAAGAGGATGACGAACGTCTCAAATGATTGCGCGTCACAACACGATTACCAGCCGTGTTCGAGGCGCGTCACGAGACGTTCGGGCATATCGTGTTTGCGCATCCGGTCTTGCACCGCGCCGATGTCATACGGAATGCGGCGGTGTTCCCATGTATTGGTGTCGAGATTGAGCAAGGCGTAGGCCGCCCGCGAGTCAGCATCGCGGGGTTGCCCGACACTGCCCGGATTGATAATCTGACGATGACCATTGAGCTGCCGTTGATGACCATAGGTCGGGGGCAAGGCCTGCGTTTCCCCATGTTCCGAAATTAATTCATAAATCACCGGTTGATGCGTGTGCCCGACGAGGCAATACGGCGTCTCGAAATGCGCGAAATTGATCGCGGCGATAATCGGTTCTAAAATATATTCCCAGACCGGTTCGCGCGGGCTGCCGTGTGCGAGGGTGTATTGCTCGATGACGAATGTCGTCGGCAGGGCTTCGAGGTAAGCGATATTATCGGGCGTCAGGGATTCGGCTGTCCACGTCACAGCGAAACGCGCATCAGGATTGAACGTGCTAATATCTAAGCGACCCAACGCCGCCCAGTCATGATTGCCAGCCAAGCATAAATGTGGCAAACTGCGCAGCAGTTCAACACATTCATTGGGGTCGGGGCCATAACCAACGACATCACCAAGACACCAGACATAATCCCATTGATCTTTAGCGTCCTCGAGAACCGTTTCAAATGCAGTCAAGTTCGCGTGAATGTCTGAGATGATCAGTATGCGCATCAGTGAATTTCACTTCCGGTGTGAGTTAAACGCCTGTAGCATATTACCATGCTTTTAGGGATGAGGGAAAGTTGATTCTGTGAAATTCGTAAAATTTTTAGGAAATTGTTAAATCTCAATCATGATTGTGTTAAGCCGCCAACTGCCCCTCGCGATGTGTCTTCTACTGTGTATGTTGGCTGGCTGCCTGAGGTTGACTCGCTTGACCCCGGCGCCAGAGATCGTTTCTACAACGACGACTCCCCTCGCGTCAAGCACGCCGAGCGCGACGCCGCATCCTTATCCATGGGACGATGAATTGCAAACGATGTCTGGCATTTGCTTTGAAGCGGCGGCGGCTGTCGCCGGGCAAGTCTTCGTCTTCCGGTCGGCAGCAGACCACATCGCATTCTACGACTCGGTCGATGCAGGCGGGTTATGTCGTCGTCCGATAGAGCGCTTTCCTTTTGACTTCGAGACCGGTCGTGCCTTGGCCGGGTTATGGAGTCCCGGCGTGGGTTGTGTTGCCCGGCATGATGTGCGCAGCATTGAGCGAGCGGGCGACGCCATCAAGCGCATCGAACTCGAATTCGTCACCGAAGGCTTGTGCAACTACGAACTGCTGCGTCCCTTTTGGATTGGCGTGGATGCAAGCGACGACTTCACGATAGAAGTCCACAATGTCCCATAGAAAGCATAGAAAGAATGAGGAGATTTATTGATGACAGTCCAACCGATTCTACAACTCGGTCATCCTGATTTGTACAAAATCTGCGAGCCGGTGACGCGGGATGACTTGCCCGCCATGCAGCAGGTCATCGCCGATTTGCACGACACGATGATGGACTTCCGAGCGAAATATAATGCCGGACGCGCCATCGCCGCGCCACAAATCGGCGTCTTCAAACGGCTCGTCTACATGCACATTGATGAACCGGTCGTCTTCATCAATCCGGTGCTCGACCAACTAAGCGACACAATGATCGAATTGTGGGACGATTGTATGAGCTTCCCGGAGCTGCTCGTGCGCGTGCGGCGACACAAACAATGCCGAATCACATTTCGCGATCTTGCGTGGCAAAAGCGTGAGATGCGGCTCGAAGATGACTTGTCGGAATTGTTGCAGCATGAGTGCGATCATCTCGACGGTGTGCTCGCCGTGTCGCGGGCGATTGATGCGCAATCGTTCTGTCTACGGTCACAGCGTCATCTGATAACGGCAGAACATGCTTGAGGCGAGGATGTTTAGCAGCATGGCTTGCGGATGTCCCAACGAAATATTTTGAAGACAATCTCTGTGTTCTGTGCGTCTCTATCGCACCGTTGAACCGGCGCGTTCGGCATGGGTGAGGGCGTCGGCAATGGGGCGCAGCGACTTGACCGGCACATTCAATAACACCAACGCCACCATGACGAGGATGCTGCCGAAAATTTGAATCGGCGCGATGGATTCGCCGAGCAGCACCACAGCGAGAATGATCGACAACGGCAATTCAGCCGTCGATAGAATCGCGGTGCGCGTTGGGCCGAGATAGGTGATGCTCGCCATGAGGGAGAAAATCGCCAACGCTGTGCTAATCGTCGCTAGGCCGATAATCAACGGCCACAGCGACATCTCAGCCGGTGTATCGACACCGCGCACTGCCGCGAGACCTATCAACGGGAGGAGTGCGCCGGTCGTCGCCCACGCACTCGCTTGTGCGCGGTCGGTATAACCGCGCATCGCTCGTGGGTTGAACATAAAATACACGGCGACGACGAAAGCGCTCAACAACGCCATGAAGATGCCGACGGCATCGCCGTCACCAAAGCCGGAGAAAAATCCGGGCGCGGTGAGGACAACACCGACCATCGTCATGGCGAGCGCAAGCCAACCTTGTGTCGTCAAGCGTTCACCACGAAAAAGCGACAACAGCGCGACTATCGCCGGGAAGGTGAAGAACAACACCATGAAGACACTGGCGTCAATCCGTTCGAGACTAGCGAATGACGTCAACGCCGACATCGAGATGAATAATCCGATGAGCAATAAACCAATCGGACGCGGTTGTTTTTTGGATTTCGTCGGGGTGACCGCATTGCGACCAACGATGATGAGCCACATCACCGGCACGGCGATCACAAACCGCCATATCGCGAGGTCAAGCACGGGGAAGCCGTCATCGAGAATCTTTTTGCTGAAGATGGCGACGAGACTGTATCCCATGATGGCGATGGTCATGTAAACCCAACCGATGCGCGGTGGGGTGGTGTCGATGTTCATGCAGTGAATTCTCGTATGTTAGACCACATCATATATTCCACTATACTGTTGATACGGCATTCGATACAGTGCCAACTACATCCGCACAAGATAATCATAGGGCACGTGAGTTTTGCTTAAGCAATTTCTGCGAGATTGGGTAGGAATTTCGGCTCAAAATGTACAAATAGCTAGGTTGTGTTGACATTTCAGCGCTTGATGC
>RFIA01000383.1 GCA_003695675.1 Chloroflexota bacterium | reverse complement strand
CGCCGATGATTGTATCCGCTTCAGGCAATCTTCAAAAGTTCAATCTCAAAGGTGAGGTCTTGACCGGCCAGTGGATGATTAGCGTCAAGCGTCACGACTTCACCGGCAACAGCAGCGACCACAACGGGCACACTTTGCCCGTTGCCCTGTTGAATTTCAAATTGTTGACCGACTTGAGGGTCGCTATCGGGCGGGAATTGATTGCGCGGTACTTGCAGCATCATCTCTTCACGGCGCGGGCCATAAGCCTGCTCGGCTGGAATTTTTATGCTACGTGTTTCCCCTACCGTCATCCCGATGATGCCGTCCTCAAAACCAGGAATGACTTGCTTTTGCCCAAGTGTGAATGTGAGCGGTTCGCGATTGATTGATGAGTCAAACACGGTATTATCGGCTAGCGTACCCGTATAATGGACGGTGACGGTATCTCCGGATTTTGCTTGTGTCATGTTTTGTCCCTTCGCCTTTTGTTCCAACGAATGATTTCTCCGGAAAATATCGGCCAACAACGCTTGCCAGACACCTAACGGAAAAAACAATCATGCTCCCATATTGAACTGATAGGGAGCATATTCTGAGCATGATTATAATGAATGCGGTGCGCTGTGTATAGCGCAAATTCTAGGCCGCAATTATAGTGCATTGACCTGCTGCCAGAAATCGCGCAATCGATTGACGCCGAATGTGCTAATCGCGCCGGGAAATTTGCGTTCGGCCTTGTCTATCGTCAAGACTTCATCTTGGCCGTCTGGATTCCAGCGACGTTGCAAGGCGAAGTTGATGACTTGCCGAACAATCATCGGCGTGATTGTGACGACTCGCTCAGAAAATTCTTCGGCAAACCAAATCATTTGAACGACTTCGTCCTTGAAGCGAACGTGAATTTTGGCGCTGCGATTGTGACCCGGAATGATCGTCAACACGACATTTCGCGAGATTTCGGCGTATGTCTCTTCGTCAACACGTATTTTGACATTCGTGTGGCTCACGCGCCAATAATAGACCGTATCGTCAATTTCAATTGCGCCTTGCATTTTTTCTTCTGGCGGCATCAGAATCCTCCGGTATGTTTGCAAGGAATGAGATAGCGGTTAATGCGGTCGCCCGACATCGCCCGGTGGTGCAGGGTAGGGGCTGTGTGTAGGGGGGGCGCTGTGGTTGCCATTGGTCGCTTGTGCGTTGGCGATTTCTATGTCCAATGGCACGGGATGCGGGCTGTGTGCCGGTAGCGGGTCGTCTGGGAGATTCTCCGGCACGGTGACGGCGAGCAAGGCATCTTGTGTATCGGTCGGGTCGAGTCCTTTCGGGCGCTTGAAGACACAAAAATAGATGTTGCTCCATGTTGAACCGGTGCCGTCGAAGCGTATATCGCCCTTGCGCCCGACATCAGCAATCGGCTCAATGTGCATCAATTCCCAACCGGCGTCGCCCAATCGATTGAGTTCGGGGATCATCGCTTCGGGTGTATAACGCGGCGGTTTATGCCACTCCGGCCACTTTTGTTCGATGAATTCGCGCACTCCTTCCTTCTTTTTGTCCGCACGGATGAACTTTGTCAGGTATTCCCATTGTGTCATTGGTGCTGTCCCTCCGTTGTGCTTAGCCTGTCCCAACTGTGCTGAGTGTCTCAAACGGAAAATATACCATTCAAATCAACGTCGGCTCGGCATAGACACCGAATGCTTCGCGCATGACATCGACCGTCTCGCCGAGTGTGGCATAGGCCTTCGCCGCGTCGATGAGATACGGCATGACATTTTCGTTGTTGTCGCAAGCATGACGTAACGCGCTCAGCGTTTGCTCGACGGCTTCGTTATCGCGTTCCATGCGTAAGGTTTGCAGTCGATTGACCTGTCGCTCATAGCCTTGTGGATCCATTTCGAGAATCGGAATCTTGATCGGTTCGTCGGTGGCGTGTTCGTTGACGCCGATGATTTTGCGGCGTTCGGTGTCGATTTCACGTTGATAGCGGTAGCTTGCGTCGGCAATTTCTTGTTGGAAGAACCCGGCCTCAATCGCAGGCAAGACACCGCCGAGTTCTTCCACCTTGCGGAAGTATTCGTAGACTTCCGTTTCAATTTTGTTCGTCAGCGCTTCGATAAAATAACTGCCGCCGAGCGGATCAATTGTATTGGTGACGCCGCTTTCCGCCGCGATGATTTGTTGTGTGCGCAGCGCAATGCGGACGGCGTGTTCACTCGGTAGGGCCAGTGCTTCGTCAAGGCTGTTGGTGTGCAACGATTGTGTTCCGCCGAGAACGGCAGCGAGCGCTTGTATCGCCACACGGACGACATTGATTTCCGGCTGCTGTGCCGTCAGGCTGACACCGGCAGTTTGTGAATGAAAGCGCATCAACCACGAGCGTTCATCTTTCGCGCCGAATGTCTCGCGCATCTCACGCGCCCATATCCGCCGTGCAGCCCGCAGCTTGGCAATTTCCTCAAAGAAGTCGTTATGCACATTGAAGAAAAAGCTCAGGCGTGGCGCGAAGTCATCGATAGCGAGGCCGCGTTCGAGCGCCCATTTGACATATTCGATGCCGTCAAGCAGCGTGAAAGCGAGTTCTTGCACAGCCGTGCTGCCCGCCTCGCGGATGTGATAACCACTGAT
>RFIA01000382.1 GCA_003695675.1 Chloroflexota bacterium | reverse complement strand
TCGCCGACGGCGCGAATGATGGGGATGAGCGCGATGATGTACAGCACTTCGGTGCGAGATGTATGCGGGCCATAACTGCGAACAGTCGACAAACGACGATAGGGTCGATATAGATAATAAGATATGCCGACGAGGTATAACAACCACATTGCCGGATGTATCAACAACCCCAACAAAAAGACGAATGGCGTTGCGAGGAGATAAGTCGCGTAACGAATGGCGTGTCGTTTGCGCCACAAATCGGCTTTGCCGTCGCCGCGTGCATACAGATAATATTGCTTATAAAATTCGCGTAACGACGAGCGCGGACGGAAATAAACCAGCGCGTCGGGTTGAAAGATAAACGGTGTCGTCACCTGCTTGAGGCGCAAATCGAAAATCAAATCTTCGCTGAAGTCGAGCCATTCGGGATAGCCGCCGACGGCTTCCCACACAGATTTGCGAAAGGCGACGCTCCGACTGCTCGGCAAAAATGTGTCGGGGTTGATTTCGTCTTCGAGTGGCAGCACCGTCGCGCCCATCGCAATCTCGAAAGGGGTATGCGGGTCGGCGCGGAAAAATCCACTGACGACCTGTGCAGACTCATCATCGAGCAACGGCCGTGTGATGTATTCAAGCCATGTCTGTGTGAGTTGAACACCGGCATCGGTGACGGCGATGATGTCTCCCTGTGCGGCTTCAATCGCCCGGTTGCGCCCGGCGCTGATGTTGCAGCCCGGTTCAATCAAGACGCACAAGGGCAAGCGGTCGGCATAACTTTCGATGATGGCGACAGTCTTATCGGTGCTGCCGGCATCGACAATGACAATCTCGTCCGGCTGCCGTGATTGCACCAGCAACGACTCCATCAAGCGGCGGATGCTATCGCCTTCATTGAATACAGTCACGATGAGCGAGATCATATCGCGCTGTGCCCGCCGTCAATTGGAACAATCGCGCCGGTGATATATGAAGCAACATCCGAACATAACCAGAGGATTGTCTGCGCGACTTCATCCGGCTTGCCGACGCGCCCCATCGGGTACAAGGACATCAACCACGCGAATTGTTCGTCATCTTGCATCGTTTGTTGTTCCATCGGCGTTTCGATAATACCGGGACAGACGGCGTTGACGCGGATGTTGTCCTTAGCGTAGGCGATAGCTGCTGATTTCGTCAGGCCGATGACGCCATGTTTGCTCGCGGCATAAGCAGGCGCATTGGCCGCGCCGCGCAACCCAAGCACCGATGACAAATTGACGATTGCGCCGCCACCGTGTTCGCGCATGTGGCGGATCTCGTGCTTCATACACAACCACACGCCTTTGAGATTGACATCCATCGTTGCGTCCCAATCGGATTCGGCAACATCGGCAGCTGCGCCTTCGTGAATAAAAATCCCAGCGTTGTTGACCGCATAATCGAGGCATCCGTAATGGTCGATGACATGTTGGATGAGTGCTTCGACATCGCGAGATTGTGTCACATCGGCTTTGACAAAGATGGCGCCATTGCCCGCCCGCCAGAGCGACTCGGCGACTGCTTGCCCGGCTTGTGCATCGACATCGGAGACGACGACTCGGGCACCGGCTTGTGCAAAAGCTGTCGCTGTCGCTCGTCCAATGCCCGATGCCGCCCCCGTGATGAGGACATTTTTATCTTCAAGTAGATTGCGCATGATCGTAGCTTTCTACTTCGTTCGTTGCCTGAAACAAAACTCGTGTTCTCCGGTGTTCGCAGGTTCTAGTGTACCTGATTTTGATATAAAAGGGGGTCGTTGAATGAGTGTCAAAATAGGGTAAACTAGGCAATCTAACAATGGGGATTTCGCTTTGCTAAACCCCTGCTCCATATAACTTCTATTTGCGATAGGTAAACATTATGCTTGCTGCCAAATTATATGCCCCGCGTGATATGCGTGTTGAAGAAATTCCGGAACCACCCGCCCCCACGACCGGTCAGATTTTGTTGCGGGTGACGGCTGTTGGGATATGTGGGTCGGATTTGCACAATTATGATGATGCGCGTATCGGCGACACAGTGATTTCATCGCCGGTTGTGCTCGGTCATGAATTCGCGGGTGAGGTCGCCGCTGTCGGCGTGGATGCGCTCGATGCGTTGGAGCAACCACTGCGCGTCGGGCAGCGCGTCGCGGTTGACCCGGCGACTCCCTGCTATCGATGTGAGATGTGTGAGCAGGGCCATCATAATTTGTGTAGACGCCTACACTTTCATGGTTTATGGCCGGACGACGGTGCGTTGCAAGAATATTTGCTCGTACAAGCGCGGAGTTGTTTTGCGCTGCCGGACTCGCTCAGCGATGTCGCCGGCGCTATGCTCGAACCGCTCGGTATTGCGATTCATGCGATGGATCTTGCCAAACTTAAAATCGCACAGAGTGTCGCGGTCATCGGCGCGGGGACGATAGGCTTGCTGATTACGAAACTCGCTCGGCTTTCCGGCGCTGATCCAATTTATGCTTTCGATTGTTTCGATTGGCGAGCGCAGAAAGCTCTCGAATGGGGCGCGACACAATCATGGTCTGTTGCTGAGCGCAGCGCGGTGGACATCATCAAAGCACAAACAGACGGTCGTGGTGTCGATGTTGTCTTTGAAGCGGCGTGGTCGGACGAGTCGGTAGAGCAAGCGGCAGAGATGTTGGCACACGGCGGTAAGCTGATGCTCGTCGGTATTCCGTCGGATGATAGCATTAATCTCAGGCATTCGGTGATGCGTCGCAAGGGATTGACACTCGTCATGGTGCGTCGCATGAAGCACACCTACCCGCGTGCGATTCAATTGAGCACGACGCATCCGGACGCGCTCAATCTCGATGATTTGGTTTCGCATCGCTTTCCACTGAGCCAAGCGCCGGAAGCCTTCGCGATGAACATCGATTATCAGGATCGTGTGCAGAAGGTCGTCATCGAGATGTGACGATGCAATACATCGCGTCCTCTATCAGAATGACAACCTGATTGCGTAAGGTGAATGTATAAGATGTATTAGTTATGATATGCTTGACTCACCACAATCCCCTAAAAAACGGGGGACTGTAATGCCTGATTTTCCAGTACAGTCATTGTATGCTTACTTTCATAACGGACAAGAATTATGAGACGAAGCACCCTCATTGTCATCTTTTTTGCGCTGGTGGCGATTGCAGTTATCGCCTTCAGTCAATTTTTGCGTTCACAACCGCCGCTGGAAATCACGCTAGTGGTCAGCCCGTTAGCTGAAGCATGGGTGCGCGATTCCATCGATGCGCTCAACAACAGTGACCCGACCATCAACACGACTCGTCGTTTCCGCGTCAACCTGAGTGTCATTAACGACATCGACGCATGGAACAGCCGCGCCCCGTGGACCCCCGAAAATCACCCGACGGCGTGGTTGCCTGCGTCAAGCACATCGGTCGATTATTTCAACGAGACGCGCCGCGATGGTTTCCGTGTGTTTGCGCCGTCGATAGTGCGGACGCCGTTTGTGTGGGGCGCCTATCAATCGCGCTGGAATGTATTGACCGATGAAGGCAGCGATCCGTTGGATTGGGACGCGGTGCGAGGTTTGGCCGCCGCCGAGTCATGGAGTACGTTCGGTGTCCAACAAAATTGGGGCTTTGTCAAACTCGGCTTCAATCAACCGGATCGCAAGATGAGCGGCCTCGCGGCGATTCTTATGGGGGCTGCACACTTCGCCGACAATCCGGCGACGAACACAGTCACGAGTTCGTCGGCCTTTCGTGGATGGATGCAGCCCGTGTTGATGAGTGTGCCGAATTTTTCGACGCTTGGCGGCGACCCGGCGGCGGCGATGGCACGCGGCCCGAATACAGTCGAGATTGCGCTGTTCCCCGAAAGTTTGTGGCTAGAAAATCTCGATGGGATGCGCGACAACGAAAATGTCCGGCTGAGTTATCCACGCTTTCAATTCATGCTCGACTTTCCACTGGCGATATGGAATGACGGCACCGTCACTGAAGAAGAACGGCGGGCGGTTGAAGTTGTGCGCAATTGGTTGCTCGACAGTGATCGACAGCGTCGCGCACAAGATTTCGGTTTGCGCCCGGCACAGGGCGAGCCGGATGGCGGCTTGTTCATCGATGCGATGGATGTCGGCATTGTACTCATGCCGGATTATGGGCAGGCCGTGCAAGCGCCATCGCGCGGGGAGGCGTTGGCCTTACTGCAATGGATTTCGTCGAATATCAGTTGATTGAGGGAATAGAAAGAAAAGCAAAAAGATTCAACGCAAAGGTGGGGAGACGCGAAGGACGCAGAGTAGGTGCAGTTCAAATAGGTCTTGAAATGGAAGGGGAGACATACATGAAAACACAACGACGCTTGTGGGGACTGACGATTTTATTGGCAGTTGTGTTGGCCGCGTGTAGTACGTCGTCCGACAGCGCGAGCAGCAGCAGCGCAGGCAGAGTCAGTCGTCCAGACAATGCGATTGATATTTCGATTATCTACGCGCCGGAGTCCGATTTGTATATGCCACAGGTGATTGAGGACTTCAACCGCGCCTATGCCAATGGAAACAATCCTATCACTGGCGCAGAATTGGCCGACGGCGAGCGACCGATATTCGTCACGGGCGAACCCGGTTCGTCGGGGACGGTCGCGCAGGGCATTGTCAACGCCGTCATCGCGCCCAATAATCAAAATGTCGCCCGACCGACGATTTTTCAGCCATCGGTGAGTCATTGGTTGGCGCTGGCAAATTTCCAGAGTGGACGGCAGTTGTTCGATATGTCCGATGTGCAAGCGACAGCGCTGGCGCCGGTTGTGATGGCGATTTGGGAGAGCCGCTTAGAGGCGATTCAAAACACCGTCGGTTATGAAGAAATCGGCTGGGAAGAATTGCTTGGCGTGCTCAACAGCCCCAATGGTTGGCAAGACTTCGGCATCCCGAACGGTCGTCGCACGGTCTATTACGGGCACACCGACCCGTTCATCAGTTCGACAGCGCTCTCAACCCTCATCGCCGAATTTTACGCTAGCGCCCGGCAAAACGGCTTCACCGGGAGACGCCTGACCCTCAATGAAGTCAACGACCCGGCGGTGCAAAATGGCGTCCGCAATATCGAGAATTTGATTCGACATTACTCGCGCCGCACGACTGAGTTCAAAGAATATATTGTGCAGGGGACGGGTTATCTTGATTTCGTCGCGCTCGAAGAGAACGATCTGTTATTCATCAATATGGGGCGCACCGAAATTCAACCGCCGGAAAAACTCGTCGCGCTGTATCCCAAAGAAGGGACGTTTTGGCACGAGCATCCATTTGGTATCGTCAATGCCGATTGGACAACGCAAGAACAACGCGATGCCGCTCGCATCTTCACCGAGTATGTCTTGACGCCGGATGTGCAGCGACTCATCATGAGTCAGGGTTTCCGCCCCGCTAATCCAGATGTCCCGCTTGATTTCCCGTTTGTCGAGCAAAACGGCATTGACCCCGCCGGGCCGAGTACGATACTCGATGTGCCCGCGCCGGAAACTATCGCCGCGATTCAACAGAGTTGGTCATTCGTCAAGAAGCAGGCGGACATCATGCTGCTGATTGACGTTTCCGGATCGATGTCGAATGAAAACAAACTCGCACAGGCACAACAAGCCGCCAATGCTTTCCTCGATGGCATGGAGCCAAATAATCGGGTCGGCTTGACGATTTTCGCCGATAATGTTTCCACTCGTGTGCCGCTCAACAGTTTTGAAACCAACGAGCCAATTCTGCGCGAGCATATCAATTTGCTCAATGCCAATGGCGGTACTGCGTTGTATAGCGCGATACGTGAGGTCGTCGTCCAACTTGACAAAGATATTCAAGACGACCGCATTCGCGCCGTCGTCTTGCTCAGTGATGGCGAGAACACCGCCGAAGATGGCGTCACGCTCAACGACGCGGTGCAAGCTATTGCGGCGAGTAGCGATGAGTTGAATCCGGTGATCGTCATTCCGGTGGCCTACGGTTCCAATGCCGACATCAACGCGCTCAGCAGTATCGCCCGCGCCAGCGCCACGACCGTGCAAGCCGGTGACCCGGAGAATATTCTCAATGTGCTAGAGATTATCAGCAGTTACTTCTGATATTGCTCAAGAC
>RFIA01000381.1 GCA_003695675.1 Chloroflexota bacterium | reverse complement strand
ACGGCGCGGTCTCGGCGGTGTAAAAGCGCAGCGCCTCGCGGTAGGCCGCTATCGCCCGCCGCAGATTGTCGGCTCTATCGCCGAGCGGATGTTCTCCATACAAAATGCCAATGTCATTCTGCACATTCGCCTTCAATGATTCATCTTCATGATTCTCAAGCGCCTGCGAGACGCGCATCAACCAATTCATGCGCTGCTCAAAACGACCTCGATTTGGAAAAAAGTGGCGACACGAAGCATAGAGCCAATAGGCCGCCTCATAATCCTCCACTCTCATCGCCCACTCGAAAGCCGCTTCGAGATTAGCCGACTCGATGTCGAGACCGAGATAATCTTGCTTGCGATGATGCTCATCTGCCAGCGCAAGATAATAATCATAATGGGGACGCCGCGCCGTCTCATCAATGCTGACTTCGTGCAGCACCATGTCGTCGATGTCGAAGCGCCCGCCTTCATTGTTGACGAGTCCCCATTGTTGCAGCAGCGCCAATTGACGCGGATCGTCGAGCAGCGCCCGCGCCGCGTCGAAGGTGAAACCGCCGCGACACACCGCCAACCGTCGCAAACCGTTGAGCGCGTTCTCGCCGTCTGCTTGTTCTTTCACCCGCTCGATTGTCCGCCCGACCATATCGGTCAAGGCTTCTTCCGCGTCCGCGCCTTTGAGCGATTGCAAAATCTCGCGCACATACTCGACCGGATAGGTGTTCAACCAACGCACAGCATAACGCATCAAACGCGGGTGATAACGCGCCTCCCGCGCCACATCATCGTCGTGACCGTCAAGCGAAAATGTCGGCGGTTCGTAAGCGACCATCGCTCGCAAAATCTCGACGGCGCGTTCCGGCAACGGCGCCGACAAGCGCACGACTTTCGCGCCGGAAAATTCGCGCCACTGTGCCCGACTCGTCATCAAAACGCGGCAGCCATTGCTCGTGTCGAGGCGGTTGATGCGTTCGGCATACGCGGCGGGCGACCGGCATTCCTCGGCGTTGTCGAGGACGATGAGCACATCGCGCTGCCCGGCGGTGTGCCACACGGCGTCGGCGTCGGTCGTCGGCGCGAGTTGCAAATGGTCACGGATCGTATCGGTCAGATTCGTGACGGTCGTATAATCTTGAATCGTGTGCCAAACGACACCCGCCGCATTTTCGACACGCTGCACGACTTCCGCCGCGAGGCGCGTCTTGCCGACCCCGCCGAGACCTGTCACAGTGGTGACACGATTGTCGCCGCGCAAAGAGGCGAGCACAGCGGCCAATTCGTCGTCGCGCCCGATGAGCGGCAGGTCGAGTTGTGAACGCGGGAAGCCGCTGCTGACGCGCCGTATCTGCCCGACGACGGCGGCAGTCGGGTCAAGACCGCGTTCGTTCTTGATGGCGGCGATGAGTTGTGCCATCGCGGCGTCGTAATCTTTGCGCAGGTCAACATATTGAATCGTCGTCAAGCGAAACGGAAAATCGGCGAGCGGCACATCGCGCAACAGCGCGATGTACAAGCGCTTGCCGAGTTGCAATATCCGCCGATACTCGGCTTCGACTTCCGGCGACTCCGCCGCGTCCGGCGACAGCACCACCAAACCGGCTGTGCAATCATTGAGCGCGACTTGAATTTGCTGCGGCCACCTGTCGCCCGGCCCGATGCCATCGATGTGGTCAACCCACACATCGAGACCGGCGGCTTGCAATGTATTGTGAATGCGCGTCACGTCGTCGTCATTTTTTGTGGCGTGGCTGATGAATATATCGCACATAGGATTACACTCTCGAATTATGAATGCCGTTAAAGCGTCACCTATTCATTAAAGCGCAAAGCCGCGAAATGCGCAAAGCCTGATTCGTCACTCGTCAAGCTGCGAAGGAGACAACGCGAAGCTCCGGCGAGGCCGCGAAAAATGTTGCGAAAAGGGTTGCCTTTTTGTCAACACAGAGGGCGTGTTTTGTGGTAGGCTATTTTCGGGACTGAGTGAGATAGGACTGAGGACTGAGTATATAAGGTCACGAGTTGAAGTGATGCGTTGTTGCAGTGAAAATCATTTTTGCAACTGCCGCAATTGCCGCAACTGCCGCAACAAAGCACGTCACGCATCGCTATGGCCCGACCGTCACCGTGGCCGAACCGCCGAGACTAGAAGTCACGGTGACGGTACACGGGCAGCCCGTCAGGGTGTACTTGAGATGATAGTGATCGCTCTTGGCTTCCATGACGCCGCCCGGCGAGGCGGTCAGGCTAGCGTCGGGGTTGAAGCTGCCGTTCGAGGTGGCATCTAAGTGGAGTTCCTCGTCGTCGGAGTCATAATCGGATCGGGTGATGACGACCGTATCCGCGTTGCTTGTGCCACATTGTTGCGTTTGTTCCGCGCCGAGACTGATCGTCACACGACAGAATATATTCCCGACGCTTGTGCCCAGCAGACTGAGTGTGACAATCACGATGACGCCGACTAGCGTCAGAATCAGCACATACTCGACCAATCCTTGCCCCGTTTGATCAAATATTGTGTGGGTTGTGTGGCGCTTCAAAGCAGACGACTCCGTGACAATCTCAACAAGCAGTGGTATTGATAAGTAGCTTATCACATTCAATTATCATTGTGATTAAGTTGGCTCAAAATTCATGGAATTTTCGGTTATGATAGAAGATCGATGAATTGTGTAAATTTCTAAGCGAACGTGTTGGTGAGCGGCACTTGAACACACTGCACTTTCGCCTTTCGACACCTGCGCCACAATGTATGGCCGTTTAGGACGCGCGGCTGTGTATCGTTACGAGGGGGATGCTGTTGTCCGCGATGGGCGTGCCATCGCCGTTCGTGACCGCAGCGCGTTCGATGGTCGTCGCGTCGTATAAACCGACTTGCACGCGATAGTCGCCGGGCGGCATGTCATCGGGCAATTGCAGCGTCCATTCATCGCGCACGGTCATGTCCGCGGGCCAATCCGCCGTCGGGAACGCGCCGTCAAAGGGCTGCCGGTCGAAGCCGATGAAATCTTCAGCCGCGCCGTCAACCGGGACGAGGTGGATGAATTGCGTCAAGTTGCGGTCGATGGCTTGCGCGGTCGCCCACCAAAAATTGACCGTCACCGACTCGCCGGGCGTGACTGTGCGCGGCACATCATAGCCCACGAGGCGAATGCCGTCGGCGAAATGATAATCGCTCGTCATCGGCGGTGGGGGTGGGGTGTCGCCGGTCAATACGGGGATGTCTTCGAGAATCAACGTGTCGTTGAATGTGACGGCGCGGTCGGTCGCGTCAATCGCGACGCCCGACGGCCACTCGCCTTGCCACACCCGCGCCACGAGTTGATAGCTGCGCGACGCGGGCAAGTCGTCCGGCAAGTGCAGCCGCACATCGTTGCGCACCATCAAGCCGGGCAGCCACGCGCGGCTCGGATATTTCCATTCGCCGAGCAATAAGTCGCTTTGCGCGATTGACTCGACCGTCGGTTGTGCGAAGAGCATGACCGACAACGAGTAATCGGCGTCGAGAAATCGGTTGGCGCGGAAGTATAACGAGACGTCGAGCGTGTCACCCGGCGCGGCGATATGCTGCGAGACATCATAACGCACGAGCGACAAATCGCCATCGAGATATTGCGCCTGTATGGAGTCGGCCAACAAGAGACCTTGCGCCGTCGGCAGCAGCCATAAACTGCCGAGCAACCACGCCGCCCACACCGCGCTGCCGCCCGCGATGATGCGACGACCCGGTCGCCATGTGGCGAGGCTCGTCGTATGCAAGTAATAAAGCAGCGTCACGAGAATGATCGTCGCGCCGTGCATTTCGAGAAATTCTTCGGCGAAATTGAGCGAGTTGCAATCGATGCCGAGAAAAAATTGATCGCAGCCGATGAAGTTGATGCGATAACTGCCGATCTCAAAACGATGTTGATTCGACATGATTTCGACTGCGACGCCGCCGAGTCCCATCACACTGATGCCGCCGAGTAACAGCAGCATCAGGCGATAGTGACCGCGAATCACAAAACGGAAGATCGCCACGGTCGCCAATAATAACGCCAAGCCGACCCCGGCGTAATAGGCCCGCCATTGCAAAATCGTCTCGTGCAGCGCGTAATATTCGTCAACGGCGAGGAGCATGAAGATCAACATGACAGCCCACGCATATACACGTAAGCGGTTCGTCGTCGCCCGCCAAGCGACCGCGAACCATGTCAAGGCAATTGCAATCAGTTGCACCGATGAAAATGTTGCACCGGCGGCGAGTTCGGCGTTGGGGTCGAAAAACCAACTCCAGAACGACGTCGCATTTTTCGGCAGCATGAAGAGAATCAGCAAGATGAATTCAATCGTCGTCAAAGCGATGAATAACCGACGTGGTGCAGCGCGTAGCCATGATATGACGATACCCCCGACGATAGCCAAGTGTACCAGCAGGAGTATTAGTACCCTTATCCTATCACTGTCCAATTGATACCACCCCTAACCTAAATTGAAACGTCCCATTAACCGGTCAATTTGCAAGTCATACCCAAATTTGCATATAATGGAAGAGACAAACTGTTACGAATTGTGATGAATCATGGCCGAAAATACAACATTGAACTATCCTGATGTGCTCGGATACATCACAGGAGGCGACCGCATCAATATGGGTGTGTTACAAGTGGCCCCGACGGTACGCCCTCGTGTGATTCATGCCGGTCGTCCCTTTGAAGTCATTGTTTTAATGCAAAATGCTTCCGACAGCGATGTCGATGTTATCGTCGCGTTTGATTTGCCAGAAAAAGATGCCAATGGACAGACCGAACGCTTCATCACTAATCATCACCGTATCGAGGTCGGGTTGCATCCGGCAGAGGTCGGATATGTGACATTACCGGCGACCTGCTTGCCGGACACAGCCGTCAGCGACCGTTATAAAGTGTCGTTGCAAATGAGTGTGAAGACGCTCAAGAAACCAACCCGAGTCCGCGATGCAGAAGGGGGCGACCCACCGGACTTCACCTTTATCGGGCCACAACGTCGTGAATTGATTGCGACGTTGCGCAAGCTCAAATTTGCTTATCATGTCAAGCGAGGTCTACGCAGTTCAACACTCGAAGTGCCGTTTAGCGTCATGGGAGGTAAGCTGGGCAAGATTCCCGACTTACATCCGAATTGGGTGCGGTTATGGACACTGAAGGATTATAAAGATGATCGCATTTTGCTTGAGCAAAATAAAGATTTATTGCGGAACGAGCTGTTACCCGCGCTCAACCACGAAACAGCGTATCGCTCGTTGATGATTGTGACCGACACGAACTTCAGCGCGGCGCAATATCCACTCAAGCGCATCGAGGCCTCTTTCATAGCTAAGATGATGGCCTTTGTTATCAGTCTGTCGATTCCGACTTCAGACGACGCCGATGTATTGGTCGAAAAAGACGTCAATCTCCATGTGTTGTTGGAAAAAGGCATGTCTCCCGGCACAGTGTTGCCGCGTTGGTTCACACGCCTGCTGCGCGAAATCACACAGAACAATCGCATCGCGAAGCAACCGGCGGAAGGTATCGCCCATCTAGCGTATGAAGAACTCTTGCAAGACAGTGTTGAGCGCAGCTTCAAGATGATAGCAACCGTCACCGGTGAAAGTTTGGGCACCGAAGAAGAAGCCCGTCAATATGGTCAACAACTTGCCAACCGGTTGAGCAACAAAGAGCCACTGTCGCTGATTGATGTGTATATGCCGCTTATTCTCGGCGGTATCATCATTGCTGACCGCTTGTTGTTGCCAGGCGAGAATATCAACGTTCTATTGGACGGCATAAGCGATGCCTTACAAGCACGGCGCAACGAACAAACGGCGGACAATGAACTTGTCTTCACCCTTGCCGACACACTCATTGACCGGGCACGATTTAAATATGGCTACCGTCAGTAGATTTTCAGGAACGACTCATGGCGAAACACGGCTTTGAAGGCATGTACCCCGATGTCTTGGGCGCGATTACCGACGGTATTCGTGTCCCAATGGGTGACTTACAATGTGCTGCTGGTATCTTCCCCCATCAAACTTATCTCAATCAACCGGTTGAGGCGGTTGTGATTTTGCAAAATATGGTTGACCAAAATATGCAGGTCAAAGTTGGGATTCAAACACCCGGTAAAGATAAAAACGGGCGTCCCGTGCGCATCGAATTGGCGCGTAAAACCATCACGTTAGGGATGCAACCGGGTGAAGTCGGTGTGTTGCGGATTCCGTTGCTGCCGATGAAGCCGACTCCACCTGCACATGGGTATCCGATTCGGTTGGCGATTCGCTATCGTACCGGGAAGTCGGGCAATCGTGTGCGCACGCCTGCCGGGGGGGCGCCGCCTTCTGTGTTGTCTATCTCGCCTTTCAAATTACAAGCGCTGCGTGATGTGGCCTATGAAATCCATCTATGGAACGAATCGGCGGAAATCCTAACGCTGTACTTCGATGTCGCTGCGAAAGGTGTACCGGGTGGCACACACAATTTGCAAGCGCGATACGAAACCTTGTGGTCGAATGAAGTCATTGATGAAGAAATACATTTGGCCAGACAACAGGTCGAAAATGCCCATCTCGCCATGTCATCATTGACTCCTATGAACACCTATCAAGCCTTGTATGACGAAATCGATGTTCGTTTTAACTTGCGGGAGATGGCGCTGCATCCCGGCGAAATCGCAGCGATTACAAAAATCATGGTTTACACACTCGATCAAGCATTTATTTTGGAGCCGGGTTACACAGTCGAACGCAGTCGTTGGTTCCGCACATTATGTCAATTGCTAGCGCATGACGAAAAATTGGCGCAAGACCCGCAAACATTGGCGGCGGTGCATCTGTTCGAAGCCGCGTTGTTCGACGCGATTATGCTATCGTTTGATCTCGTCAACAAACGCATCAAAGAAGATTTCGGCAGCATCGACGAGCAAATTAATTATGGCAATCGCGTTGTGGCATGGTTGGCCGGGCAAGGCCAAGCGGATTTGTCATACGCCTATCTGCCACTCGTGATGGGCGGCTTAGTGACGAATTCGCGCATCAAGAACCGCCTCATCAACCCATGGGATATGATTGACGATCTTGGGCAGGCCATCCGAGGACGGCGTCGTCTCGTTGGGGGCGAAAAGGCGTTCGTGTTGGACATCGCCGAACGATTGCATGAACACGCGACGCAAGAACTCGAACACCTTCACATCCCACGCCCCGAGTCCTGAGTAAAAAGCACAGGGTTTACGCAACATCGACTCCACGTTGCGCCGTTGAAATTGAGCTGGCCACAAAGACAAGAGCACAGTAGGTATACTGTGCTCTTAC
This sequence comes from Chloroflexota bacterium, assembly GCA_003695675.1. Taxonomy (GTDB): domain Bacteria; phylum Chloroflexota; class Anaerolineae; order Aggregatilineales; family Phototrophicaceae. The sequence continues at coordinate 3,702 of RFIA01000381.1, read as the reverse complement.
GAAATACTGCTTTTGTCTTGTAGACTGCACAAGCCCTAACGATTTACGCAGCTAAGTGATAAAAATTGCCATTATCATCCCACACGACAATGTAGGGTTTGCCATCGTGATAATAGGTGTTGAGTTGATATTCGCCCGTTGTTAAGCGATAGACCGCAATCGGCTGCCCGGTGTATGGATTGACGCCTTCGGCCAGCAAGGTGTTGACTTCTGGCACACCAACGGCGGCAATCTGTTCATCACCAACGGTGAGGACATACGCGCCATCGCCGGTCGCCGGGTCGATACCATAAACCACAATCGAACCGGAATATATCGCAACCGGCGCCGCACAATCGCGATTCGACGAGTCATTCACACGACCGTCCTGCGATGCACAGGTTTGATAAGTCAGCCAATTAATCAAGCGCTCAAATTGCACCCAATCAAATTCGCGTCCATTGACGGTCAACGAGTCGCGGGCCGGGTCGAGGTCATCAAAAATTTGTGCGATGCGAACATACTCCACCTCGTCAACTTCTTGTGCAAAGTGCAATGTGTCATAATCGGGGCCGCCATTCAAAAGCCCCTTCACATCGGCATCATTGTGCAAAATAACTTCATCGTTGCCCGTACCGCCATTGACATCGCCGCTAACACGTCCATTGACGACAATCGTGTCGTCACCACCATTGCCGTTGATGTTGCCCCTGACTGTGCCATTGTTGATAATGCGGTCGTCGCCACCGCCGGGCAGACGTGACGCATCGCCTTCCTCTGTGGCGACATTTGCTTCGTCAAGCCCGGCAGGTAATTCGGCATCGCCATAACCGGACTCGTATTCATCCACCAACACAATGTCGCCATTGATGTCGCCGACCACCAAGCCATTGTTGATGATGATGTCATCACCGCCGCCGATGATTACGAGGTCGCCAATAATATCGCCGAATACGATGCCGTTGTTGATAATGCGGTCGTCACCGCCAAGAAACGCAGCGAATTCTTCTAAATCTTCGCCCTCTCCGAAAGCGATGATAGCGCCGTCAAGAATATCGATACCGTCGCCGAAAAATTCTTCAATTAATTCGTCATCAACACTCGTCACAGAGGCATCACCAATGATATAGTCGGTCATACCATTGTTGGTGATGCGGTCGTTCGCCCCGATCAATGCCAAGTCGCCGATGAGAAACAAAGCGAAACCGGAATTGTTGATGGTATCGCTTCTGCCGATCAACGCCACATCACCGATAACCGCCTCGGCATAACCATCATTGTTGAGTTCATCCTGCCCGCCAAGCAACGCCACATCGCCAAGGATGTAGTAAACGTCGCCAAAATTGTCGACGACATCGTCGCCGCCAACTAATGCAAGATCGCCGATGATCGCTTCGGCTTCGCCAAAATTTGTGAAGCCGTCGTCACCGCCGATGGCTGAAACATCACCGATGATATAAACCGCATAGACACTGTTGATAATCTCGTCATCACCGCCGACAAACGCCAAGTCCCCGATAATCAAAGGGGCGATGTAATCATTGATGATGACGTCGTCGCCGCCCACTTCGGCAAACAGTGCCAAGAATTCGTCAAATGTGTCAATATCTTCAAGATCAGTCAAATCGCTAAGGCCTTCACCGCCATCACCAATGATACCAATTGTCAGAATAGAATCATTGTGAATGATGTCGTCGCCGCCAATGGCGCTGCCATCGCCAGCCACAAAGTCGCCAAGACCCCAACATATAATCACTTGATTTCCCGGCCCGCCGATATTCCCCGGCGCACAATCCGCGTATGCCGTGAAGATTGAGCCTACACCGAGACTCAAGAGTAAGAAAATGAGTATCGCAATCCCTTTTCGCATTTTAGCTTCCTCTAATAAGGTCTAATTCTGCTGATAATGCTGATAAATTGGAGTCAATCATGTGCAATCAAGGTATGACCAAAGTACCACCATGAAATTACATTTAGTATAAACGAACGACAAACATTTTTGGGGCACTTAACACGAATATTTCATGAATAAGAAACGAAGAATTTGTGAAAAACAAAATGAGCCGGATACATAATCCGGCTCATAACGTCTACTGGCTTGTTAATGCTCAATCATTCGCCATGCGGACAATCTTTGGGATGAAGCGCCCAACGACAACGATGAGGTCATCTTGTGCGGCGATGACATCACCAATTGCTTTGTAAGCCATCGGCGCCTCGTCGAGGCCACCGCCGAGCAATTCAATGCCACGTTCGGCCAGATAATCAACCATCTGTCGCCGGTTAAAACTGCGCTTAGCTGCTTTACGACTCATCTTGCGACCCGCGCCATGCGCCGCCGAATTGAGCGCGTCTTCATTGCCTTTACCGCGCACAACATAACCGGGATCGCCCATCGAGCCGGGAATGATACCGAGCACATCGTGCCCGGCAGGAGTCGCACCTTTGCGATGCACGATGACCTCTTTGTCATCGACTCGTTCTTTCCACGCGAAATTGTGATGATTCTCGACGACGGTCAGCGCTTGCAGCCCAGTTGCTTTGGCGATACGCTTGTGAATCACCGCATGATTTGCGGCCGCAAAACGCCCGGCTAATTCCATCGAGAGCCAATATTCTTGCCCCTCTTCCGTGTCGAGCGAGAGCCATGCGAGATGCTTGACTTTGTCCGGCAATTCAGGATGCAATTCCCGCGCCAAACGCGAATAGTGATTGGCAATCTTGTAACCGACAGCTCGTGACCCGCTATGCGACAGCAACGCGAGATACTCGCCCGGCTCATCAATGCCAAGTACAGTGTCGGGCTTATCGAGTGTGAACAGCCCCCACTCCACGAAGTGATTGCCGCCGCCGCTTGTGCCAAGTTGGACAACCGCTGTGTCATACAAATGGTCGAGCATTTTCGTCGCGTCCCAATCCGGGTCATCGAGAATAGGATGATTCGAGAGATTATTGCGCTCGAATTCTGCACCGGCGCCGAAGCGGGTTTGCTTCAGCAATTCGTGCTTGAGCATTTCGTTATAGCGCTTGAGGAAGGCTGCATCCGCATCGAAAATCGTCATGCGCATCCGGCAAGCGATGTCCACACCGACCGCATACGGGATGACGGCGTTCTCGGTCGCCAACACGCCGCCAATCGGCAAGCCGTAGCCAACATGCGCGTCCGGCATCAGCGCACCTTTGACGGCAACCGGCAAGCGTGCGGCGTTATCCATTTGGTCGATAGATGCTTTGTCGATGTGTTCGCGCCCCCAGATGTTGTAGGGCACGGCTTTGCTCAGGTCGATGATTTTGCGCTCAGCACCGACGAATGCCAACGCTGCGTCGAGTCCTTCATCGCGCATGATGGCCCACGCTCGTTTGTGTTCGTCTTTCGTCAAACCCGCGCCCTTGAGCGCCAACTTCAATTGTTTCGATTCTTTTTTCTTGATGCTCTTTCCCATTGTGGCATCCTGTTCCTAATCGCTGTCTTCATTATACTCTGCCAACATCAGAGGTCTGTAAATCATGCCTCAAAATTTCTCTGCGATCTTTGTGTCTCTGTGGTTCAAATCATTTTCAACCAAAGTGGATGATTGAAAAAGGGTGCGCCGGTCTTGTCTTGACCGGCGCATCAAACAGGAGAAATCTGCGGTTATCGGATGCAGAGTGGCTGCATCCGCATTTCATGTATGTGGTGAATTATTTGTTACGCCCGTTGCCTCGACCATTACCGCGACCGTT
>RFIA01000380.1 GCA_003695675.1 Chloroflexota bacterium | reverse complement strand
CAATGTCGCAAACAGTAGGGCGAATATTCAAGATCATACTGTTTGTTTTTGGCTGTCTTTTTTTCGTATGGTCATTCAGTCAATCGGCTTACTACATGATGTTTATCAGTGTCTTGATGATTATCACATCGATATTCGCTCCATCAAAAAGCCCGCTTTTCAGCAAACTTGACGACATTCACGACGCGGTTGAATCGCAATCGGCAAGCGAACTAGAAGCCACGCTCAAAACATATCGGCAAATGTATCGCGACGGCGAAATTACCGAAGCGCAGTACAATCGACTGGTCATGAAAGCGCTTGATGAGAGTTGATACCAGACTATGCTTTTTTGAGCCATATCGCCCGAAATTCGCACGTATCGGCGGTACATACTCTACGTAACCGCGAAAATAGGGCATTCTGAGACGGTTCAAAGTCTCCCTTTTTCTTCTGTTCTCTCCCTGTTTGCAACATATCGATATATTGGCAACAATTAGACAATCCCTGCAAGAGCCTATCGCATAATTATCGTTTTTTAATCCCCTTCTGGAACGCCAGTTCTAACCAACTTCTAGTCAGATTCGTCCGCTCTTCTTATCGAACATCTGTTCGTTATGTGGTAGGCTGTAATTTCTGTGTTGTTTTTTTGTTACACAAGGATGGTTATGAACGACAAGACAATTGAGCAAGTCTATTTTTTCATCGCCACTTATGACAAGAACTATGGCCGTAGTCCGAGTATGCGTGAGATTGCCCGTGGCACATTCCTCTCACTCGGCAATGTTGTCCGCTATCTGGACAAACTCGAAATGCAGGGCCTGATCTCCCGTGAACCGGGGATCGCCCGCAGTATCCGCCTGCTGGACAAGACCCCCGATTCCCGCTGATTGTATTCAATCTGAAAAAGTGAACAAATGTTTGAACAAATGTTCACTTTTTGACCGAACATTTGTGCTATAGTGAGTTCATCATCAAATCACGCAATCGAGGGTGTGCCTGCTTCAGCTTGATGCACCCTGATTGCGGTCAATCTTTAGAAAAGGGTTCTTGGAACAAGTCTTCCTTGAACAAGATTTCTTTCCCTAGATGTCTTTTTTGTGTGGGCGCTGCTGCGAGTAGGGCAGTGCGACGTGGGGTTGTGGAGGAGAGGTCGTGGAGATGTGCATTAAGGAGAACAAATGGATCCCTTCATCGAGAAAATCATTGAGATGGCACCAGCCGTCGCCATCCTGTTGTTTCTGGTGATCCGGCAGGATCGACGCAGCGAAAAGCTGGTGGATGAATTGGTCGAGTGCTTCCGTGAGCGTGATGATGCGGAGTAATCGAAAAAGACAGATCATCGGGTTGTGAGTATGCAAACTGGTGAACACACATTTCGTTCGTGAAATAAGGAGCATTCATTAAGAAGTAGAGAAAGAGAGCAGCATGACACAAATATTTAACGAAGATGTCGATATTATCGGTATCGCAGATACTACGCAACTCGAAGTGCGTGGTGTTGCCACGCAGTCCACACCGTTGCAGGCATGGCAAGATAATCTTGGCAATGACCTAGCGCGGGTCACTGATGAAGGCTTGATTCAGACCGGTGATCTCGGGATGACAACCGATGATGCCTTGATCGAAGCCCATCGCGATGAAAGCTCAACGCTGCCGCAACGAGGTGCCAGTCTCAGCGGGATCATCGGCGGGACACTCAGCGCAGTCGTCGATTGGGTCTTCCACGAATTGACCCTGCGCGGCAGTGGCGGCATCAGTGCGCTCCATCAAGCATTGCGCGTGCGTTTGACCAATGAGCACACCGGCGCAGCGACGAATGCTGATTTACGTGCCGGTGATTTCGAGGTCTTGAATAACAACACCGGCGCAACCAATGCCGTCTCGAAAGTCACGGCTATCCATGCGGCGGTCAACAATGCCGCTAATGGCACTGTCGCCGATGCCGCCGGTGTGCGCGTCGCCATGTCGAATGGGGTGGGCGGCACGATCACCGATGCCTATGGCGTGCAAGTCGAAGACATCGATCAAGCGACTAACAATTATGCCATTCACACCGGCGCGGGCAAGAATCATTTCGGCGATGCGCTTGAGTTGGTCAAACAAACGGCTGATCCGGCGGGTGCAGTGGGCACAATGCAATTGTATGCCAAAAGTGATGGCAAGTTGTACACCATTGACGACGCTGGTCTGCCGATTGAGGTCGGCAGCGGTAGCGGCGTGAACCAATTGACCGATCTGAGTGATGTCAACACGGCCACCCCGACCAATCGCAATGTGCTGGTAGCCGATGGCATCGATTGGGAAAGCCGGGCATTGGTCGCTGATGATATTCAATCCGGTACCTTTCCAACCGCACGTATCGCCGATGACGCCATCACAACTGCCAAGATTGCTGCCAATGCAGTTGGCTCATCCGAAATCGCCGCTAACGCCGTCACCGGCAGTGAACTCAACAATACGGGTGTCAGCGCTGGATCGTACACCAATGCTAATATCACGGTCGATGCCCAAGGTCGGGTCACTGCTGCGGCCAACGGCAGTAGTGGAGGTGTCACATTTTCTGGTTGTGAAGTCACACATTCCGCCAATCAGAGTATTCCGCATAACTCCGACACAATCCTCAACTTCAACACCGAGAATTGGGATACAGATGGCTACCACGACACTGTGACGAGCAATTCACGACTGACAATTCCCAGCGGCATGGCTGACAAATACTATGCCTATTTACAAGTGCGATGGGTTGGCAACAACAACGACTTGCGCCGCATCCGCATCAAAAAGAATAGCACAACGGTTGTCGCCGAGTGGATGATCAACCGTCCAGCAGGACATGATGCAGGAATGTTTGTTGCCAGTGTTCTTGATCTAGCAGCCGCTGATTATCTTGAAGCCGAAGTTTTCCAGAATAAAGGCAATGCGCTAGATTTACTCGCCGTGAGCGGTCTTTCGCCGCGTTTCGGCTTAGTGAAAGTGACAGGGAGTTAACATGCAAACCATACAAAGAACAGGTGATTTCAACATCCAACTGCTGGCTTACGAATTAGAGACGGCTGTGCCGGGCATCATATCGGATAAACCGTTGCTCGAATATACCGGGACACAACCCAACGTTGACCTAGCCGTTATCTTTCCCGATGCCATCAATCCGGTTGATGTGACGGCTGTCCTTGATGCCCACGATCCATCTGGTATCGATCCGGTAGCGCAACAGGAAAATGAGGATTTGCTGGCCTTACAGGATGTCGGTCGTGACAAGGTAGCTATCGTTGCCATCAATGTCGACATCGCGACGATAGATAGTGGGGCGACAAATACCGAATTGCAGGCGATCTTGCGACGGGTGTTGGTCACGCAACGCAAGATCGCCAAGGCATTAGCAATCGTTGTCGAACGCTAAGCAGCAATAATTGCTGTAGATTGCAGCATCTGCCGTAATCAACGACCAACATGGCGACGATCATCTTGTACTCAGCATAGAGGGTAACCACCCATAATGCCGTTAAGATGCCCGACAAGCGGATGTCATCGTGGTTCAGTGAAGACAGCTCGTCCAGTCAAGAATTTTATAAAACAGGGTAGTTCGGTCATCGAGATACCAAAACGACCTGACTACCCATCAATCAAAATAAGATAAGGAGCAAATACTTCATCATGGCATTGAAAGGCAGAATCGCATTATCCAATTTTTCAACCGGACGAGATGCGACATATCAAATTCTAAAAGGAACAGGCGGCATATTTGTGGAAGGGAATAATGTCGCCGAGGTCTTTATTTATTTGCCAACCCTGTCGATTGTCTCATTTGTGAGTGCGACATACAAACGCAACAGTATGAGCATTGGGTTGCGTGCTCAATTGAAAGATGTCAACAACGGTGATGTAGGGCCATCATCGCACATCCTGTGGGACGATCCAACATCAGAAACTGTCAATACATGGCAAACACGCTCAACCACACTCGCGCCGGGCCATCATCCCAGTATTGTCGATCATGTCGCTTTCCAAGCCGGCTGGAATTTTGGCAAGGGTTGGCTTGACGATCTGATTGTTGAGTATAAACCCGGCGATCTGAATGCCAATCGCAATACCGGCGAGTCAGATTGCGATATCGCACGCACGGGCACATCATCCGTCGGCAATCCGATTGAAGTACGGGGTGGCGAGAAACGGGAACACATCGTCGATTTGCAGGTCAATTCGCCGGGCGCACCCCTGACTTTTGAACGTCGTTACCGTCACACCAAACGCGATGATTTCGATCAGATGGGATTGGGTTGGATACACAATCACTTGATCGAATTGATACCGCCACAAAGTGGCGAGATCATGGTGCAGATCGCAACCGGTGGCGAAGCCTATTTCACCGAAACCGATCCGGTGAATAACCCCGATCATTACGACGGTGTCGCCGGTGTTGACTCCTTCATCGATTGGGATGGTGTCGCTCAAGAATACAGACTAGAAACACCCGCCCGAAATATTTATGTCTTTGATAGTGCGGGCAAATTGTTGTCGCGCACCTTTGCCAATGGCGAGGTGTGGCGTTACAACTATGACGGCAATGATCGTTTGAGCGAAGTCGCTGATGATTACAGTCGCAAATTGATCTTCAGTTATTACAGTGGCTTGATCGGCGCTGATGCCTTCAAGAATGATCAATTATGGCGTGTCGGCGATCACACCGCTTCGGGTCTCAATGGGGGTTCACCTTCCGGACGCTACATCGAATTCGATTATGTCTCCGAGAAAGATGATGGGGTCGAAGTGACGACACCGCGGGCTTTGCTTTCCAGCGTTGCCGATGTGCGCGGCGAAGGCTGGCTCTATGATTATTACGGGCAGGACAGTGGCGAGAATGACAGCAATCTGCTCAATATCCTAACCCGCCGCGAGTCACCCGATGTCGATGTTACCGGCAATGGCAACAATGATGGTGTCATTACATTGGAAGAAATTGCTTACACCCTCAATGTCGGTGGCGTTATCACCGATATCAACCAGAAACGCGGCGGCAATCTGTTAGAGACCGATTTCGCTTTTCAACCCAACGGCGACAATCTCACAACCGAATCCGTCGCCGGTCAAGTGACCACCCATCACTTTCAAGGGGAGGTCTTCGCCGGTAGCGAGTTGCCGGGTGCCAATGGAGCTTTTGCCACCCAAATCCAAAATACCACCTATCGGCCATTTTCAAATACAGATGCCAACGGCAATGCAACCCTGCTCGGTTGGGATACGAACGGTAAGTTGCTCGATTGGATCATTGATCCGCTCGGCAACCAAATCGTGTTTGAGTACGACACCGATGAACGCTTGACGACCAGCACCGATGCTGAGGGGCGCAAAACTGCATACACGTATGGTGACATCAACAATCCACGCCAACCGACACAGATCGATGTGCTCGATGTCGATGGGATCACTTTGCTGCGACGACAGACCTTCAGCTACGACACAAAAGGGCGGGTCCTCAGCGAGAAAACACTCGATCCGGCGGATGGCATCACGGTGTTGCAAGAAGTGACGCGCACTTACTATACCGTCGGTGATGGCAATGGTTTGCTGCATCAGGTTACGCAGAAGGATATTGGTGGTACGAATGATGTCACCACGACCTTCACGTATGACAGCGCTGGGCGGGTCATCAAGACGCAGCAAAACAGCAACTTCGGCAGTTGTGATGTGGCGTTCACCGTCTACGACCCGGCGGGCAATGTGCTGGCCTCGATCTGCAATTATGATCCCGGTCTTAACCCTGACCCAACGACGGCGGCTGAAGCAGCAGCGCTTTACGATCCGTCGCAGCCGGACAAAAATCGTGTCACGACCCATGCTTATGACAGTCTCGGTCGCCGTGTCAGCACGACGATCAATGCCGCTTCCAACACTGAGCAAACGATATTGACGCTCTACGATGCCCTTGATCGCGTGATCCGCACCATCTCTAATTACAAGGTGCAGGGCACGAGTGCGCCCGGTGACTGGGTCTTTGAAAATGGTGCTTGGAAAACGGGACCGGGTGGGGCGACAATCTCGCACGGAGCAGATGAAACTGAGAATATTATCAGTGACACCGACTACAATGATCGCGGTTTCGTGCGTCTGCAACGCGATGTCTTGGGGAATGCCACTCTCTTTGGTTACGATGCTGCCGGTCGGCTGATCAAAACAGTACAGAATGCCAGCCAACCGGCCTACAACAATGATTACTCAGGAACTTCGCCTGATCCTGAGCTTGCCAATTATAATCCCAACGCCAACGCCGCCCAAGACATCAT
>RFIA01000052.1 GCA_003695675.1 Chloroflexota bacterium | reverse complement strand
TGGACGAAACTCGCCCACGCTTGCAAGGTTCTCGCCTGAGCGCGTGGGAACTCGAACAACTTGGCATCAGTTATGACATCATTCCAGACACAGCCGCCGGATATTACATGCGCAAAAACGAGATTGATATTGTCCTCGTCGGCGCAGACCGTATCGCTGCTAATGGCGATGTCGCCAACAAAATCGGCACGTACCAAATCGCCGTCCTCGCAAAAGAAAACGATATTCCATTTTATAGCGTCGCCCCGACATCGACTATCGACTTGTCGCTGGCAACAGGCGACGAGATTCCGATTGAAGAACGCAGCAAAGACGAAGTCCTAGCGCCGTATGGCAACGCCATCGTCCCGCCACATTTCAATGCACGCAATCCGGCATTTGATGTCACCCCCAATAAATATCTGAGCGGTATCATCACCGAAAATGGTATCGCACGCCCACCCTTCACAGAGAGTTTGCGCAAAGTTGTTGCGGGTGAAAAGGTGTGATGTGATGGTTGATGCTCATCCTGTATTACAAGCATTTCTCGCCACGTTGTTCACATGGGGACTAACCGCACTCGGCGCAGCGACCGTTTTCTTAAAACGCGATTTCAATCAACGAGCACTCGATTGGATGCTCGGTTTTGCTGCTGGGGTTATGATTGCGGCGAGCTACTGGTCATTGCTCGCACCAGCAATTGAACTCTCTGCCGAACAATCGACTCCGGAGTGGTTCCCGGCTGCCGCTGGATTTTTATTCGGCGGTGTTGTTTTGCGCTTTATTGACCGCATTTTGCCACACCTGCACATTGGATTACCGGTTGAGCGTGCCGAAGGATTAGAAACAACATGGAAGCGCACCATTCTTCTCGTACTTGCCATCACATTGCACAATATCCCTGAAGGACTGGCAGTCGGTGTCGCCTTTGGGGGCGCAGCAGCAGGTTTGTCATCGGCGACAGTCGCGGGCGCAACAGCACTCGCACTCGGCATCGGCATTCAAAATTTCCCAGAGGGCGCTGCGGTCGCCCTCCCCCTACGACGCGAAGGAATTTCCCCATTAAAATGTTTCTGGTACGGTCAATTGTCGGCAATTGTCGAACCGGTGGCAGCGATAGTCGGCGCAGCGGCGGTCATCATTGCTCGTCCGATTCTCCCTTATGCGCTCAGCTTCGCTGCCGGAGCAATGATTTTTGTCGTCGTCGAAGAAGTCATCCCCGAATCGCAGTCGAATCAAAATGCCGACTCTGCCACAAGCGGCGTCTTGCTTGGTTTTGCAATCATGATGATTCTCGATGTTGCGCTCGGTTAAAATATTTGAACTATATGAAATGAAAGTAATTGACACTAGGAAACATCAAAGCCATCGGGGCGTATTGACATTTGGGGAGACAAAAAATATGCAGCGGCGCGGCGTTGTCTTCAGCGGGGCTATGATATTGGTTCTCGCTATCGGTATATGGCTCACAACAAGTGATGCTCAGGATAGCGAGAATAATGTACCGACAACAACCTCTATCAATGCTGAAACACCATTAGAACCGATTGTCATCCCCATTTCGCTTTATTTGTTGGAAGATGCGGGGGATGAAGAAACGGCTTTCTCAACACGACGAAGTGTGGAAGAAGTTGAAGAAATTCTGGTTGGCATGAATGACATCTGGAGTCAAGCGAGTATCGAATTGCAACCACGTTTCATCGGGACAATCCAAGTACCCGAAGAAATTCTTAGACAAATTGCACAGGGCAACTTCACGCCATTCTACAACGCAACGGCAACGATTATTGATGTGCCGCAACCGGGCATGATTAATGGTTTTTATGCGCGTGAAATCGGCGGCGCAAATGGCATCACACCGGGAGGCATCGGCTCGCGCACATTTTTTGTCATGGACGACCCGACCGTCCATGACCGGCGCGTCAGCAGTCATGAAGTCGGGCACATTCTCGGCCTACACCACACGCTTGAAAGTGCCGAACGCCTGCTCTTCCCTGGCACAAATGGCATGACGTTGACAGAAGAAGAAATTGTTGTTGCGCGTTATGTGGCACAGGGTATGCTCGACCGGCAGCGTTGAAGAGTTTAGGCTTTGTTCATCGCCCGGTCATAGGCTGCTTGCATCTCGGCACGACGCGCGTCCGGCAGCAAGTCATCGCGCCGACTGACGCTCATCGCAACATCATAGACCCGGCTAAACACGCCGTCACAATTGGCCTGCTGAATCATCTCATTACACCACTGGCAACTCTTGTGCTGCGGATTTTCGATCTCGCCGCCACAATATTGACATGTTGGATTTTCCGGCATTGTGTGCTCCCTCATCGCAAATTCAAGCATTCCAAAAATCATCGGGCAGGTCAAGCGTGTGGACAGGTCGTCGACCGGTCGGCCTAAGCACACCATCTTCGTGTTCCATCAAGGCGACAAATGCAGGATATTCCGAGTCGTGATATTGCCACTCAGAAACCGTATGCAATTGCAATTTCCCTTGTGAACGGCGCACAGTTATCACATACGGTAGGCGTGCATACAAGGCATGAACCATCGCTTCGCTCTGCGATATATCAGCGCGGCGAGCCAACATACCGAGCGCACTCGCCAACCGTTTGGCAAAAGATGGCCCGCGAAATGCCCATATCTGTCGTGGCGCATTCTCGTGTTGTAATAATGGGGCAATCGATTCGGGTTCGTCAGAACGCACCTCATCGAGAATTAAATGCGCCGGTTGTTGTTCCAAACCCCTATCAATTTGCTCACCGAATGTACGCCCCTCAACATCCCGGACCGGCCATTGCGTCACAAAACGCTCGACAGCCGACGGCGGACGCAGCTCCCCCGCTCGCTCAATTGTGACGATTTTCGCATCAGTCGGCAGCAATTGTAATAGGGCATTCAACAACGTCGTCTTGCCAGACTCACCATCGCCGACAATCATCAGCCCATGCGACGATTGCACCATCGCCTCCAGCAATTGTTTGGCCTGCGCAGACATAAAATCTTGCTCAACGAGATCATCCATCGTGGGGGCAACTGATGGATGCACACGAATATCGACCGTCAGATAGAATGCAACCGGCGGCGCCAGCAGATTGACACAAACGGGACGTTTGCCAACAAATAAACCCGCTTCAACGAAAGGTTGGTCTTCGCGCAACTCAGCACCGGCATCAAACAGCAGGCGCTCAACAATCTGCCGCAAATGACGCGAGTCGCGGAACAGAGGGTCAAGTGTCACGAGTTCGTCGTGCCCATAACGAACAGAGGCTTTGTCCGCCCCTTCAAGTGCAATAGTCGTCACACGCTCATCCTGAAACAACTCGTCGAGCGGCCCATAGCCAAAAAGATTGCTATACACTTGACTGATAACCTCGGCCAATTCTTGCCGAGAAAGCTGAATCGATTCAACGGCAAGCACATACTCCGCAGTGTCATGAATCAAAGTGTAGCGCTTTGCCGGTGTGTCCGCCTGCGCCAATAAATCGGATTGCCCCACATAATCCGCGATGAACGCAGCTTCAATACGCTCAATCAATGCAGACAGTGTGTGCCATCGCGTCCCCATCCGTGCAGGCACGAAGCGGGGTTCAGATTCGCGTTTGGGTTGATTACCGTTTGAATTAGTTGAATCCGAGCGAGACATCTGGCATTACCTTCCCAATCAGATATTTTATTCTACAATGCTTTTCGGAGGTTGTGGTATACTCCTCCTTTGTAATTTTGCCAGCTTACGTTACCGAGAAAAATTTATGGATGTCATCTTAACAGGCTCAATTGCTTATGACTACCTGATGCGTTTCCCCGGTCGTTTTGTCGATTATTTCATCAAAGAGCAAATGCACCAAGTCAGCCTGAGTTTCCTCGTCGATGAAATGACCAAGCATTGGGGCGGTAATGCCGCCAATATTGCATACACGCTCGCCTTGTTGGGGTTACGACCGCATTTGATGGGTACAGTCGGTCAAGACTTTGCTGATTATCGTCATTGGTTAAACAGCGTCGGTGTCGATACAAGCACTGTGCGCCAAATTGATGATGTGTTCACAGCATCTTTTTTTGTGAATACCGACCTCGACAACAATCAAATTGCTTCATTTTACACCGGCGCGATGGAATTCGCCCGATACTACCCAATTGCTGAAGCGTATGACGGCAAACCAGACCTCGTCGTGATCTCACCAAATGACCCACAAGCGATGGTCAATCTCGCAAAAGAATGTCGCGAAAATAATATTCGCTTCCTCTATGATCCGAGTCAGCAAGTGCCTCGCCTTGACGGTGAAGCGCTGCGCGAAGGTATTCGAGGCGCGTATATGATGGTCGTCAATGCTTACGAAGCCGAAATCATCAGCCAGAAGACCAAACTGAGTCTCGACGATATGCGTCGTCAAATTGATATTCTGGTGATTACACACGGCAAGGAAGGCTCACATATTTATCTTGACGACGAGATCATCGAAGTCGAGGCATTTCCCCCCGATGAAATCAAAGACCCGACGGGTGTCGGCGACGCCTATCGTGCGGGATTAATCTTCGGCATGAGTCACAATTTGCCATTCAAACTCGCCGGTGAACTCGGCGCGGTATGTGCGACGTATGCACTTGAGCAGGTTGGCACACAAAGCCATCACTTCACCGTGGCACAATTGATTGAGCGTTTTAGAACACATTTTGAGGACGACGGCTTGCTCGACGCTGTGTTGACCACATAAGCATTTCGAGTCACGACAATTGCCCGATGATATGCTAAAATGCGCGGGTTTTAGAGAGGAAACCACCCGCGCAAGCAATGTTTAGGAGAACCAATGACCGTTGAACACGATATAAAAAATATTGACCTCGCGACAGGCGGGCGTTATCGCATTGAATGGGCAGAGCAAGAAATGCCTGTGTTACGTGCCATTCGTGAGCGTTTCGCGAAAGAAAAACCACTTGCGGGCATCCGGATTTCGGCCTGTTTACACGTCACGACTGAGACCGCCAACCTAATGCACACCTTGCAAATGGGCGGCGCTGATGTCGTCTTGTGCGCATCCAACCCACTTTCGACACAAGATGATGTCGCAGCCTCACTCGTCGCCAATTATGAAATCCCGGTTTATGCTATCAAAGGTGAAAGCGATGCAGTATATTATGAACACATTGAGGCCGGGCTAAATCACAAACCGCACATCACAATGGATGATGGTGCCGACCTTGTGAGCACGCTGCATAAAGACCGCAAAGAGCTTCTCGACAATATTATCGGCGGCACAGAAGAAACGACGACCGGCGTTATCCGCCTCAAAGCGATGGCGAAAGATAAAGCGTTGAAGTTCCCCGTCATCGCTGTCAACGATAGCAATACCAAACACATGTTTGACAATCAATATGGCACGGGGCAAAGCACACTCGATGGTATCATCCGCGCCACGAATATTTTGCTGGCCGGGCGCACCGTTGTCGTCGCCGGTTACGGTTGGTGTAGTCGCGGTATTGCGCGACGCGCCGACGGCATGGGCGCCAACGTCATCGTGACGGAGGTTGACCCACTGCGCGCGCTTGAAGCCGTCATGGACGGCTATCGCGTCATGCCGATGGAGGAAGCGGCGCCAATCGGCGATATCTTCGTCAGCGCCACAGGTGACATACACGTCATCGACGGTCACCACTTCGCGAAGATGAAACACGGCGCGATTGTTTCTAACTCCGGCCACTTCAATGTCGAAATCAACATCAAAGCGCTGCGAGAAATGAGCAGCGGCGAACCGAAGCGCGTGCGTCCTTTTGTCGAAGAATATAAGGTCGATGGCCGTTCGATTTATCTTCTCGGTGAAGGCCGCCTCATTAATTTGGCCGCAGCCGAAGGGCATCCGGCCAGTGTGATGGACATGAGCTTCGCCAATCAAGCACTTGCCGCAGAATACATGGTCAAGAATGCAGACTCACTCAAAGCAGACGTCTATGTCGTCCCTGAAGACATCGACAACGAAATCGCACGGCTGAAGTTAGAGGCGATGGGTGTCAAAATCGACACACTCACCCCAGAACAAGAAGCCTATTTGAGCCAATGGCAAGAAGGCACTTAATCATCAACTGCGACAGAAAAACCCGCGTGCCGGATGGCACGGACAGGCAAAGAGGAGCAAAAATTATGAATTTAAATTTACGCAGCGTTAAATCGATGACTGTCTTGGTCATCATACTTGCTATGCTGGCACTGGTCGGCACAGTCGCACTGGCACAATCTGACGGGAATGCGTTTGTGCGCTTCGTCCACGTCATCCCGGGCGCCTCCGCCGTCGATGTGTTTATTGATGGGCAACTGACATTGAGCAATCTCGCTGTTGGCGAGGCATCGGGTTATATCACCATCCCATCTGGCCCACACGAATTGACAGTCACAAGAACGGGTTTAAGCACGGCACTATGGCAGCAAGGCATCAATCCACCCGAAGGGGCAGAAATCACATTGGTAGCCGCATCAACAGAGCCGTTAAACTTTCTGATATTTAACGACAATCTTGACCCGATTCAATTGGGCAATGCGCGTCTGACAGCCATCAATGCAATTGCCGGTGGCCCAGCGCTAGACATTCTGCTGCCAAACGGCAACGTAGCATTCGGTAACTTGCAATTCAACCAGCCCTTCGGCACATTTGACCTCCCCGCCTTCGTTCTCGATATGAGCATCAACCAAGCAGGCAGCCAAGACACCTTGACAACGACCGGCCCGCTCCGGCTCAATAGCAGCATCTCGTATATGCTGGTGGTATACGGTGCAGCCGAAAATCCACAATCGCTGCTGCTGTCTGCCCCAACACGAACCAACTCGGCAGACACGCTCGTCCAAATTCTTCATGCTGCCGATGGCGTTGAGGCGGTCGATGTATTTCTCGATGAAATGCTCATCGCTCCAGCATTGGGTTTCGGCGACGAGACTGGATATTTCCGCCTACCCAATGGCGACTACAACGTGACCCTCAATGCAGCCGGAAGTGATGAAACGGTTGGCCAAACAACGCTGTCATTGAACGGCGGTTTGGCATTCGCAGCAGCAATCAACACCGAAGACGGGTTAGCATTCAACACCTTCGTTGACGACTTGAGTGGCATCGACAGCAACACGCCACAACTCAACTTCATCAATCTTGTCGACGACAAGGCTACAGCATCGTTCACATTAGAAAACGGCACCTCACTTGGCGACGCAATTGCATTTGGTGAAGCGAGTGGCACAGTCACCATCGCGCCAAGCGTGCAAACCGCCAGCCTGACCGTCGATATTGGCGGCAGCAGCAGTTCGCTCGATTTGCCAGCACAAACATTATACGGCGGCGTGTTTTACAATGTCGTGGCGCTTGGCAGTGGCGACGCACCCTTCCCACAAGTCCACTTCGATGCGGCCACCATCGCGCACAGCATCGGCAGTGCGCCAGGTGTCACCAATGTAGCAGTCGCACAAGCAGAGACAGCGACAAACTCAACTGAAGAAAATACGACAACAAGTGATACCGACTCGCAAGTGGTCGCCGCAGAATCTGATCAGGTCGTCGCAGCTTCTGCTGAGGTAGCACAGGCGCAACCCGCGGCCACCGAAGAACCGGAAGCGCAAGTTGTTCCCGCGCCGACCGAAGCACAGGTCGTCCCAGCGCCAACCCAACCACCCGCGCCACAAGAAGACCCATTGCCCACAGCCCGCATCGCATTAGACCCCGGTGTCAATCTGCAATTGCGCCAATTCCCCAGCGCAGATGCCCTCTCGCTTGGGCTTGCCCCTTCGGGGACAATCCTCAATGTGCGTGGACGCGCAGGCGCCCCTATCGACCAAATTACCGGTGAAGAACTCGACCCCAATTTCGTTGATCCAGCGACGTTACTTGCGGAGAATGAAGACCTCGTTCCCGCCGAGACATGGCTCAACGTCGATTACTTGACGCCGGATGGCGGCGTTATCAACGCATGGATCAATGCCGAATTTGTCGATGTGCGCGATCCTGACGGTGAACGATTACGCCTCGCAGATATTGTGACATTGCCATCTAATCAACCCGGTGAGGCACGCAATACCGACATCACCCCGCCACCCGTCCCCGAAGATCGGGTCACCGTTGTCGTCACCAATTTGAATCCCGGCGTCAATCTGAACTTGCGTCGCACAAGAGGTACTGATGGCGAATCGATTGCCCGCTTGCCATTGAATACGGTGCTTGACTTCCTCGGCATCAGCGGCGATGGCGAATGGATATTCGTGCGCTATACCCCACCACAAGGCGGCACAATCACCGGTTGGGTGAGCGCAAACTTCGCACAATTACAACTCAACGGTAACAATACCAATGTCGAAAACTTAGATGCCAGAGGCTTGCTCGTCATCACCCCTGACGATGCTCGTGGCGAACTCCGTCAAGGTGCAGCTCCGCCCCCAGCACCGACTGTTGACCCGTTGGCCAACGCGATCATCGCAGAGGTCGCCATCGATCCCGGTGCGAATTTGCATTTGCGTCGTAATGCAGACCCAAATTCTGAGTCGTTGGCGCTCATCCCAAGCGCGACACGTCTCGTCGTCACCGCACGAACAGATGACGGTGAATGGCTCGCGACCACATTCGAAGGATTAGACGGATGGATCGCTAGCGGCTTCGTTCGGCTCACCCTCAACAACCAAGCGATTAACATCGAAGATGTGCCAACGGCTGACCAATAAGCACGTCATTGACCGAACGCAATCATTATAAAGAATCACAAATGAAACCCTGCGCTTGCTCAAATTGAGCGCAGGGTTTAATTCTTTTGTATCAATTTTGCGCCATCCGGGTAAAATGGGAGTATACTTTGCCCGAAAACGGTGGGGGAGATATGCGCAACCAGCGAATTACAATCATTTTACCGATTATCTTGTTCGTTATTTCAGCTTGCAGCGTCATCGCGACAGAAGAACCATCGCTGCCAACACTTGTGCCGACCCCATCGCCAGCCCCCCCAACCAATACACCTGCGCCGACAACAACACTCGTGTCCCCTCCGACTCTACCGCCCGAAGCGACGCTAGTTGCCGTACCACAAACAAATGCCAGCAACCCCGCACAACAAGCCTTCGTCCGTGTCGTTCATGCCGCCCCCGATGTGCCACAGCTAGACGTGTACGCGGAATTCGCGGCAATTGCAACGAATCTCGGATTTCAACAAAGCACACAACCGAGCGGAATCGTCGAAGGCGATTACACGCTTCGCGTCGTACCGACAGGAAACGCGCCCGAAGATAACACATTGTTTGAAACGTCGCTGTCTGTCAAAGGTGGCAACTCGCTCATTTTACTTTTCACCGGAACAACTGACGCATTGAATCTGTCGCTTTTCACCGAATCGAATGAACCCCTTGACGGCAATCAAAGCCGCCTCACGATTATCCATGCCATCCCAAGAGGGCCAGACTTCATCATCACCGAATCGAATGCGGCGATTACCCCCTTACTTGTATTCGGCCAAGCATCACCGCCGGTTGTCCTCAGCAGTGGACGAACGCTGTTATCATTTCAGAGCGGCGAGCAAACAGTGCTCACGCACGAAATCAATCTACAGGAACGACGCAATCACACTTTATTGCTCGTTGGTAGACCCGACGATCTCGACAATCTATCAATCATCGAATTCAGCAATCAGGCACCGGGTCGGGCGAATATGCGTGTGATTAATGCTTCAGCACCTGTCGGGCCGATTGATGTCTATTTGAACGGCGTGTTCTTCACGGGTGACGTCACATTCGGGCGTACCAGCCCGCGCGAAGAGATTATCATCGACAATTACATCGCCGAAGTTTTCCGACGCGGCGAAGACCCGACGACTGCCTCGCCCTTGACGAGTAGTCAGATCAACATCAATCCGGATGACGATGTGGTGTTGATTTTCGTCGGCGAAGGGCAAACAGCACGTTTGGTGACATATCGCGAAAGCCTTGCCCCTACAGCGCCGAACACAAGCCGCATCACATTCTTCAACCCATTGGATTCCGTGCCACAAGTGCGCCTGACAAGTATCACAGATAGCGGTGGCGATCTTGACAATATGCCTGATCTTGGTTATGCGCAAACACCCTTCACAACCGAGACAGAGAGTGGTAGTTACGATTTTATCTGGGATCAAATTGAGAATGGTGTGGCGACAGACACCGTTGAAGAAGCCAACGATGTCCGTCTTGAAGCCGGACACAGTTATCTATATTTGATGACCGGGCAATTCAACCAACCGCTCATTCTCGAAGACAATGTGGGCATTGATGAATCGCTCGCTGTTGTAGACACGCCCCCGACTGCTATCCCAACACCTGCACTCGCCACACGAGTCCGCTTTGTGAATGCCGTCAGCTTGCGCAGCACGGTGGACTTCCAAATGGACGAAATTGCTATCGCCTCAGCGATTGAGTTCGGGCAAGACAGTGACCTCATCATCGTTGATCCGGGCGTACATACACTCATTCTCCGCGCAGCCAACACGGGCACGATACTCACAAGCGCCGACGTAACCTTCGATGAAGGCAATGACTTCAGCGTATTCGCCTATATGGACGAGGCCGATTCATTTATGCTCTTTGTTGTGCCTGATTTCAACCTCACATTCGATGGTGATTCAGCACATATTCGCGTCATCAATTTGACAAGCAACGACAATGTTGGAGTCTCGCGTTTTGCTGGGGGCAATTTGGAATCATTTATCTCGTCAATGCAAGAAGAACCCGGTTTACGACCATCGGTGCCATTTGATGGACGCGAAGTCCTCGCCGGTGTTCAGCCGTTCAGCTTTTCCAATTTGGCCGTGCTGATTCCCGAAGAGTACGACCTTGCCCTCACAGACAGCGCACAAAATCGAATGATCGCCATTCTGTCTAACATCAATCTTGAGGCACGAGCGCATTACGATCTCGTTCTCATTCCAGAAATTGATTTTCAACGCATGTTCGCCTTTTCAGTGGTCTACCCATTTCCGGGCGGCCAATAATACACAGTGAAGCAATTTCATCATGACAAAGATTCTCATCACAGGCATTAGCGGATTTGTCGGCAGTCATCTCGCGAACCACATTCTACAAACACAAAACGCCGAACTGCATGGCACGATTCTTGTGGGCACGCCGAGACTCGACACACCCAACATTCACTACCATTTCCTCGATCTTCGCGATGCGCTACAAGTCGAGCAACTCATCGACGAGATTCGACCCGATCACATTTATCATCTTGCAGCACAAGCCTTTGTACCGCAATCGTTTGAAGCGCCGTGGGGCACACTCGAAAACAATATTCGCGGACAATTGAATATCATTCAGGCGTGTTTAAGCGTGGCGATTGAACCGCGAATGTTGGTCGTCAGTTCAGCAGAGATTTACGGCATCGTACAACCCGACGAATTGCCATTGACCGAAGACGCACCGTTACGCCCAACCAGCCCGTACAGCGTTAGCAAAGTGACGCAAGATATGCTGGCTTTGCAATATCATCTCAGCCATCAATTACCCATTATGCGGGCACGGCCATTTAATCATTTCGGGCCGGGCCAAAATGAGCGCTTCGTCGCCCCAGCCTTTGCAACACAAATCGCGCAAATCGAAGCTGGGCACAAAGAACCGGTCATTCATGTTGGCAATCTTGAAGCCAAACGCGATTTCACCGATGTGCGCGATATTGTCCGCGCTTACACAAAAATCATCGAGAAAGGCGAACCAGGCGCGGTCTATAACGTCGCATCTGGCGTGGCGCACAGCATTCAAGAATTGCTTGACACACTGTTGAGCTATTCTGGCGCAGACATTTGTGTGCAAACAGACCCCGACCGTCTCCGCCCAGTGCATATCCCAATTCTACAGGGGGATGCAACTCGTCTTTGCGAAGCAACGGGTTGGCAACCCCAAATCCCCTTCGAGCAATCATTGCAAGATATTCTCGAAGATCATCGCGAACGGGTTGGGAATTCGGCTTAAATGATCACCAATCATGATGTAATTTCTGCGACAAAGCGTGTAAAATGCGTGGCGGTCTGTGCATATTCGCACAGAGTACGTGTTAGGAGCATTATCGATGGCGACAAAACGCGCATTAATCACGGGCATTACGGGGCAAGATGGTTCCTATCTCGCTGAGTTTTTGCTTGAGCAAGGATATGACGTCTATGGCCTCGTGCGGCGCACGAGTACACTCAATTTTTCTCGCATAGACCATATTCAAGATCAAATTCAGTTGGTGTCGGGTGACATGCTCGACCAGACGAGTTTAACCCGCACAATCACGGCCATACAACCCGACGAAATCTACAATCTCGCCGCCCAAAGTTTTGTACAAACGTCGTGGGATCAACCCGTCTTCACCGGCGATGTAACCGGACTCGGCGTCACGCGCATTTTAGAAGCGATTCGTACCGTCAATCCCGATATTCGCTTTTACCAAGCGTCAAGCAGTGAGATGTTCGGCAAAGTACGCGAAGTCCCACAAAAAGAAACCACGCCATTTTATCCACGCAGCCCTTACGGTGTCGCTAAAGTTTACGGGCATTGGATCACGGTCAATTATCGCGAAAGTTTTAATATCCACGCCACAAGCGGCATTCTCTTCAATCATGAAAGTCCACGACGCGGTCTCGAATTCGTGACGCGCAAAGTCAGCCACCATGTCGCCCGCATCAAATTAGGGATGACACACGAATTGCGTCTCGGCAATCTTGAAGCCGAACGCGATTGGGGTTTTGCAGGCGATTATGTACGCGCCATGTGGATGATGTTGCAAAATGATGAGCCAGATGATTACGTCATCGCGACCGGCAAGACACATTCGGTGGAACGATTGGTCGATATTGCGTTTAGTTGTGTCGATTTGGATTGGCACAATTATGTCGTGCAAGACGAGCGCTTCATGCGCCCGGCAGAGGTTGACCAACTGGTCGGCGATCCGACCAAAGCGAAAACAACATTCGGCTGGGAACCAGAAGTCACGTTTGAAAATCTCGTACAAATGATGGTCGAAGCAGATTATCAATTGCTCAAGGACAAAAGGAACTCGTGACACTCATCGACACACATTGCCACATCAATTTCGACAGCTACGATAATGACCGCAGTGCGGTCATTGAGCGTGCAGCACAGGCCGGTGTCACGCGCATCATCAATCCAGCAGTTGATCTTGAAAGCACCCAACAAGGTATCGCTCTTGCGCAGGAATATGAGGGCATATTCGCGGCTGTCGACATCCACCCCAACAGCACAGCGAATTTCATAGAGGATGTGATAGCCGAAATGGAAGCGTTGGCATCGGAAACAAAAATTGTCGCGATTGGGGAGATCGGCCTCGATTATTACTGGGACAAAAGCCCGAAAACCAAGCAATTCGAAGCCTTTGAAGCGCAACTCGCGCTCGCCGCTCGGCTCGAACTCCCCGTCATCATTCACAATCGCGAAGCGAGCGATGATGTCATGCAGATATTGGAACAATGGGCGCGTGATCTGCCGGAGACATTGAAGCCCCGACCCGGCGTTTTACACTCGTTTTCTGCACCGCAAGCAATCGCTGAACGGGCGTTGGCAGCAGGTTTTTATCTCGGCTTCACCGGCCCACTGACATTCAAGAAAGCCGATGACTTGCGTCGCATCGCGGCGAACACACCATTAGACCGCATCCTGCTCGAAACCGATGGCCCATTTCTGACGCCCGCGCCCCATCGCGGCAAACGCAACGAACCGGCCTACATCCCCTATATCGCCGACCGCCTCGCGGCTGTCAAACAGACAACTTTGGAAGCAGTCACGACAGCCACAACACAAAATGCCGAGACATTGTTCAATCTGCCGAAAAAAGCATAACGCCACCTGTCACAGTGGCGTCGCATTGTGAAACTTCGCGAATAGTGGATTATCCTTCGGCAGTCGCGTTGTCGCGGGTGTGATTGAGCGCTTCTTCAAGCCGTTGTCGCAGGTTTGCGGTTTGCTCGGCAATCAAGCCGTCGATGAAAGCATTCACATCGACGCCATTCGCTGCCAGCACATCGGCCAACGACGCGCCGTTATTCAATTGCTCGACAACCTGCCCCGGTTCTAAACCGGTCGCTTCGGCGACACGCTGCACCAGAGCACGTGCAAATGGCGCCTGATCGCCGCCGGGACGGGTGGGCAATTCACTGCTCAAGACACGTTCAATCACTTCAGGTACATTGCTGAGGATGCGCTCACCCTGCTGTGGTGTGATGATGCCATCTTGAACGGCATTCATAACCCGCTCATTGACCTCAGCCATCGTCGCTTGGACGACAGAGTCCACATTGCCGCCATTGGACTGAATAATTTCGGCGAGTGTCGCGCCTTCCTGTGCCTGCATCCGAATCTCTTGAGTTGTCAGGCCGGTTTGATCGGTCACAACGCCGATGAGTATAGCGATGATATTGCCTGTAACACGACGCGGACCGGCACCAGCATCTTGCCCTTGACGCTCTGGCGGCACTGGATTTTCGGATTGCGCGTTGACGGCAAAAGCACCGACAGACAAGACAACGAGTAACAGTGTGCTGACGAAAATTTTGAATTTCATGATATGATCCCCTTTCATGGATGCTATGAATTCATCTGATACCATTATCATGCGGGCAAAATGTAAGAAAAGTATGGCCGAATCTGCGAAAAACTGTAAATTATTGGTAAAATGTTGGCTTTTGTACAGGAGTTTGCAAAAATTGTGCGTGATCTTTCGATCATCATCGTCAGTTGGAATGTCGCCGAATTATTGGATGTGTGCCTAAAAAGCATTTTCAACAACACGCAGTCATCTGACATGCTCGATATGGAGGTGATTGTCGTCGATTCGGCAAGCGAAGACGGCACAGTACAAATGCTACGAGACCACTATCCTCAAGTGAACGTGCTGCCCCAAGCGCAAAATCTCGGCTTTTCGCGTTGCAACAATATCGGCCTGAAAGCTGCGACCGGCAGGCACATCTTGTTACTCAACCCCGACACAGAAATTATCACCGATGCGTTGGGGAAAATGGTCGCCTATCTCGACGTACATCATGATGTCGGCATCATCGGGCCGCACACCCTCAACAGTGACGGGTCAACCCAATCGACACGACGGCGCTTCCCAACGCGAACACTCGCTTTTTTCGAAAGTACGTGGTTGCAATCGTTCGCCCCATGCCGGCTTCTCGACAATTATTATGTCCGTGATGTGGGTGACAATGCGATTGCCGATGTCGATTGGGTGCAGGGGTCTGCATTGATGACGCGGCGCGAAGTCTATCGACAAATTGGCGAACTCGACGAGGCTTATGTGATGTTCTCAGAAGAAATGGATTGGTGCAAACGCGCCAAAGATGCCGGTTGGCGAGTCGTGTATTTTGGGCAGGCGCAAATTGTTCATCATGGTGGCAAAAGCACGGAACAAGTCGTCGCCCGGCGACACATCCATTTTCAACAGAGCAAATTGCGTTATTTCAAAAAATATCATGGCCGGTGGTTCGCGCAGATGCTGCGTATCTTCTTGTTGGCGCTCTATGTGCTACAACTTGGATTAGAAGCGGGTAAAAGTCTCTTGGGGCATAAACGTGCACTGCGACAAGAACGCATCAAAGCATATTGGCAAGTGCTGCGGTCGGGATTGAAGGTGTCTTGATGCGTATCGGAATCATCGCCGGCGAATACCCACCAATGCAAGGCGGAGTCGGCGCGTATACACAAGTGCTCGCAGAATTTTTGCGGCAACATCACGAAGTCGTCATCCTCACATCGGCAGATGCAATTCCATCTGAAGGCAACCACGTCGATGCACATATCAAACGGTGGAACATGCGCAGCCTATTCACAATCCGGCGATGGGCAAAAGCGAATCAAGTTGATGTGCTCAATATTCAATTTCAGACGGCGGCCTTCAACATGTCGCCCGCGATTCATTTTTTGCCGCATATCGTTCGACACACCCCAATGGTGACCACATTCCACGATTTACGTTACCCATATTTGTTCCCAAAAGCGGGTCGGTTGCGGGCACACATCGTCAAGCATCTCGCCCGGTCATCAAATGGCGTGATCGTCACGAATCATGAAGACCGTGAGCGAGTTGAACGGATGAATGTGCGCCATATTTGCTTCGCGCCGATTGGCAGCAATATGCTCGCAACAGCGCCATCCGCAGATGAACGAATAGCATGGCGCGAAAAAATCGGCGCGGCGAACGATGATTTTGTGTTGGCACATTTCGGTTTCATCAATCGCAGCAAAGGGCTAGAAGATTTGTTGCGGGCGACAGCCACATTACGCGAACAAAATCTCCCGGTCAAGCTGCTGATGATAGGTGGGCGTACCGGCGCGAGTGACGCCACGAATGTCGCTTATAATCAGGAAATTGATGCACTGATTGAGCAACTGCGGCTTGAGGATTGCATTCATTGGACAGGTTTTGTCGATGATAGCGCGGTTGCGGCATATCTGACAGCAAGCGATGTGGTCGTACTCCCCTATCGTGATGGCGCATCGTTTCGCCGCGGCAGCCTGATGGCAGCGATTCATTACGGTTGCGCGATTGTGACGACCACGCCATCTGTTGATATTCCAGAATTTCTCGACGGTGAGAATATGCAACTCGTCCCATCGACCAACCCTGAAGCACTGACCAACGCCCTATATAAGCTGTATCAACATCCCGAACAACGCAATCAATTGCGTGCGGGGGCCGCGCTGCTTGCAAAACATTTCGAGTGGCACAACATTGCCACACAATATGTCGATTTCTTCAGACAACTCGGAGTCGCAGGTTGACACAATTCTCGACGACAAAGCTGCGCAATCTCATCGCGGTGGGTTATGTCATCATCGCTCTGATTTACAGCATCGCATCGCCGATATTCGAAGTATCGGACGAATTATGGCATTATCCGATGGTCGATTATTTGGCGAATAATGGCCTGCGTCTCCCGATGCAGGACGCGAACAATATCGGCTTGTGGCGGCAGGAAGGCAGCCAACCGCCACTGTATTATATGGCAGTCGCGATACTCACCGCCGCGATTGACACATCCGATCTTGAATATGTGCGACGGCAAAATCCTCATGCGGACATCGGCATTGTCCGTCCCGATGGCAATGCGAACATGATTGTCCATCGTGTTGAAGCCGAAGCATTTCCGTGGAGCGGCACCGTTCTCGCCGTGCATATCGTTCGCTTGTTCTCGATTGTGCTCGGCTTAGGCACGATACTCGTCACGTATCATCTCGCACGCGAACTGTTCCCGGACAATCCGACGATTGCGCTTGGCGCGATGGCGTTGAATGCCTTCTTGCCGATGTTTCTCTTCATCAGCGCGTCAGTCAACAATGATGCCTTGTCGAACCTCATCGGCAACTTGTTGACATTGCTGCTCGTCAAATTGCTGAAATCGGAGCGATTGCCAACCACACGAACTTATCTCGTCATCGGCATCGTCACAGGAATCGGTTTGTTGGCAAAGTTGAATATTGGTTTTCTCGTGCCGCTCATCGCCCTCGCGTTGTTGATACTCAGCTTGCGATTTCGTAATTGGCGGCCGGTGATTATTGGCGGTGTTGTCTCCGGCGGGTTGACGATTGCGATTGCGGGCTGGTGGTATTGGCGCAATTTGCAATTGTACGATGATGTGACTGGGTTGAATCGCTTTCTCGATATTGTTGGCAGGCGTTTGATACCGGCGAATGCAGCCCAGTTGTGGAGCGAACGCGACAGCTTCTTGCAAGCGTACTGGGGATTCTTCGGCGGCATGAATGTCCCCCTGCCGGATGCGGTCTATCTCGTATTCAATCTCATCGGCGGCTTAACCTTACTGAGTGCAATCGTCTTTCTTGCGTCGCGAATCTATAAACGAGACTGGTCGCGGCGGCGCTGGTTATACACATCGGCGACGATTATTTGGCCGGTCGTGACGTTCATCTCATTCTTGCGTTGGACGATGATAACACCGGCGTCGCAAGGTCGCCTGATTTTCGGCGCGTTATCGTCGATTTCATTGTGGATGGCGGTCGGGTTAGTCTGGTGGTTGCCGAAATATTGGCAGCGCATTGCGACGGGCAGCGTTGCCGGTTATTTTGCGGCGGTTGCGATACTCGCGCCGTTCTTGGTCATCGCGCCGGCTTATAAGCAGCCACCTGACATTCAAGTGCAAGCCGCAGCGCAGACGAGTTTTTCCGCAAATGATGGCGGCGCCATTGATTTACTTGATGCAAATGTGCTGACGAAAGTCGCACGCCCGGAAGCATTTGTCGAACTCACAGCAGACTGGGTCGTGGCGCAATCGCTGCAACGCGATTGGAGTATGTTCATCCATTTGACAACACCGGACGGCGTTATCATCA
The DNA here is from genome assembly GCA_003695675.1 of Chloroflexota bacterium. Taxonomy (GTDB): domain Bacteria; phylum Chloroflexota; class Anaerolineae; order Aggregatilineales; family Phototrophicaceae. The sequence continues at coordinate 2,593 of RFIA01000052.1, read as the reverse complement.
GCCAACGCGATGTCTATCCGGGACAAGGTACGTTGGCAACCTCCGACCTGTCGCCGGGTAAGGCATGGCACAATCCACTTGCAATTTGGGTGCCGTCGAATGCTTATGCACCGATGACTCTCGATGTCAATCTCGGATGGTATCATTTGCCGACAGGCGAGCGCTTACAATTGCCGAATGGTTCTGACGTACTGACAATTGGTCAAGTTGAACTGCACCCGCGTGCCTCATCGTTTGATGTGCCCAATCCGATTAGCGTCATTTTCGATAATCAGATTGAATTGTTGGGTTACCAACTCTCAGACTTGAGTCCAAAACCCGGCGAAACAACCGAGTTGACATTATACTGGCGTGGACTCAAAGATATTGCCGATGATTATGTCGTTTTCGTGCATATCATTGAGCCGCAAACGAACACCATTTATGCCGGGTCGGATGCACAACCGGCGCAATGGACTGCCCCAACATCGGAGTGGGAACTCGGTGATGTGGTCGAGGACACACATTCGCTTGAAGTACGTGCAGACGCTGTGCCGGGTATCTATGAGCTAGAAATTGGATTATATTTACCACAACCGGACGGTACATTCCCGCGATTGCGTGTCGTGACTCAAGATGGTGGACAAGCGAATGATTTTACATATCTCAGTCGTATTCGCATATTGCCCAGCGATTGATGATTGGTGTTGCTGACTATGCGAAGTTTCATAGCCTCTGATCGCAACGCCATCATCAGCCTTGTTATCCTGTGGCTCGTCTTTTTCTGGCGACTGTATACGCCGGTTGCTGCTGACCGTGCCTCATTAGAACGCGGTGACTTCTCTGGTCAATTCTTCGCATTCTCAGCCTATCAATACGACCGCTTGACCGACAGCGAAATCCCCTTGTGGAATCCATACAACAATGGCGGTCTGCCATTCATTGCGGATACACAAGCAGCAGTCTTCTATCCACCCCGCCTCATCAGCATCGGACTGGCATCAGCAGTTGGCGGGTGGAGTTACTTCGCGCTCGAATTTGAGATGATGGCGCATGTGCTGCTCTTCACACTGTTGATGTACATGCTCGTCCGACGCATGACGCTCAAGCATCCCGGCAGTGTATTCGGCAGCCTCGTTGCAGCCATTATCGCAGGATATGGCGGCTTTCTAACATCATATCCGCCGTTACAACTGGCAATTCTCGAAGCGGGAATTTGGTTGCCGCTCGCAATACTCGGCATCACCGAAGCAACACGTCACGAAAATTTACGCTGGCACTGGATAACGCTCACGGGCTTCACACTTGGATTATCATGGATGGCCGGGCATCCACAAACGAGTTGGTTTCTCACCTATCTGCTGCTGGCGTATTTCGCTTATCGAATGTATCGAAAAGATTATGGCTGGCGACAATTCGTCATTGGTGCCGCTTTATTCGGCGGTATCGCATTCGGCATCGCGGCGGTGCAACTCCTACCCGGCATCGAATATCTACAATTGACGACTCGCGCAAATCTCGGCTTCGATGCGAAGGGCAACGGCTTCCCGATTCACGACATTGTGCAATTCATCTTTCCCGGCATCGTCAGCTTATGGTCGCCGTTGAATATCGGCATCGTTGGCTTGGCACTGGCAATTATCGCCGTGTGGCGCAAATTGCCGGAGAGTCTCTTTTGGGGAATCGTCGCTCTCATCGCGTTAGGTATGAGCTTTGGCGACAACAGCGCCATCTTCCGCACAGCGTACAATATCTTGCCCGGCTTGCGATTTTTCAGAGGACAAGAACGCGCCGCTTATCTTGTCGCGATGAGTCTCGCGATTCTCGCGGGGATGGGCGCGGCACATCTGGTAACATGGGACATCCTGCAAGATTTCAAAGATGCCCGCCGCCTTCAACGCGCACTCCTCGCTCTACTCATCGTCACGACGATTGTCTTTGGCGCAGTGTTGATCGCGTGGTTGGGCAACAGCGACGCTTATGGCGAAGTCATCAGCAAAGTCGCATTCAGCGCATTAATCGCTGGGTTAGCCTACTTCGCCCTACCCTATCTGCTGGCGAATCCGCAGCAAGCATCGCGTCAATGGCTCATCATCGGGTTGATTGTGTTTGAATTATTCACACTCAATATGGACACCGATAGCAATTACGATTCAGTCCCGCCACAACAACAGGTCGCGCTTTCGCCACCACCATTTGTGCAAACGGTCATCGAAGACAATGCAGATGCACTGTTTCGTGTTGACGGACGGCGTGGCCTAACCGATAACTTCGGCAGTTTGTATCGAATCGCCGATATGGACGGTATCAGTCCCTTGTTTCTCAAAGGGCCGTATGAACTCATCAATCGCGAGACACCGTCCCCGCTAGCGTGGGAATTGTTCGCCGTGAAGTATGTCTTCCTCGATTGGGAAGAACTCCCCGTGCCGAGTACCATCATCGCACGAGGCGAAGACCGTTACGGCCCCGTCAATTTGCATCGACTCGAAAATCCGCGCCCGTTCGCCCTACTGATGTATGACGCGACGATACTCGACAGCGACGAATTCGCTTATGCCTTACTGCATGACGTCAATTTCAATCCGCGTCAATCGGTCATCTTGAATCGTGAGCC
>RFIA01000051.1 GCA_003695675.1 Chloroflexota bacterium | reverse complement strand
GCACAAAAACCACCAAGTTGTCTAAAATTGCCCTCCAACAGCCTGCTTCAGCAGGCTTGGTATTTCGGTAGCCGGATGGCTTTTAGCCTCTGGCGGCACACAGCGCTTGAGCCATCATTGAGCCATAGTTAAATATCTACCCTTGTAAAGGGGCTAGGGGTGGGGTCAATTTTGCGTTCAATAGCCTCTATTTCAAAGTCGGAGGGGATGACTACAAGATGACTACGGCCGCACATGTCCCTCACCGATGATGACCCACTTGTAGGTCGTCATCTCTTCGAGCGCCATCGGGCCACGCGCGTGCAGTTTCTGCGTGCTGATCGCAATCTCTGCGCCGAGACCGAGCGCACTGCCATCGGTGAAGCGCGTGCTCGCATTGACGTACACCGCCGCCGAGTCGACTTCATCGAGAAAGCGATTGGCATCGTCCATATTTTGCGTCAAGATACCGTCGGAATGATTCGTGCTGTGATCGCGAATGTGGTCAATCGCTTCATCAAGACCATCGACAACCTTCATGCCGAGAATCAATGCGTACCATTCGGTGTCGAAGTCATCCGGCCCGGCGGCTTCAACGATGTCGCTGCGGTGTCCATTGAGCGCTTGCAGCGCCCGTTCGTCGGCTTTGAAGACGACGCCGTCTTTTCCCAAATGGTCAACCACTTGTGGTAGAAATGCCGCCGCGATGCGTTCATGGACGAGAATCGTATCGAGCGCGTTGCACACCGCCGGGCGCTGCGTCTTGGCATTGTGAATGACGGCTAGCGCGTCGTCGAGCTTCGCCGTCTCATCCACGTATAAATGACAGATGCCGATGCCGCCGGTGATGACCGGTATTGTGCTGTTCTCGCGGCAGAAATTGTGCAAGCTGTTGCCGCCGCGTGGGATAATCATGTCGATATAATCGTGCAGCTTGAGCATCTCGCCGACATATTTGCGGTCGGTGCTTTCGATATATTGCACCGCATCGGCGGGCAAATCGATTCCGATAAGCGCTTCACGGATAACGCGGACAAGCGCCATGTTTGTTCGCAGCACCTCTTTGCCGCCACGCAAGATGACGGCATTGCCCGTTTTGAGCGCCAACGTCGCCACATCAATCGTCACATTGGGACGCGCTTCGTAAATCACGCCGAGCACGCCGAGCGGCGTCCGCCGTTTGCTGACGCGCAAGCCGTTTTCGAGCGTCGCCTCATCGAAGACACGCCCGACCGGGTCGGGCAATTCAGCGACTTTGCGCACATCGGCAATCATGCCGACCATGCGTTGTTCCATCGCCAAACGGTCGCGGATGTAGAGCGGATCGACACCGTTGTCTTGCGCATCTTCGAGGTCGAGCCGATTAGCGGCGAGAATCGCATCCGTGTTGAGTTCCAACGCCTTGGCGATGGTCAACAAAGCCGCGTTCTTTTCAACAGTCGTCGCCTTCGCCAAATCACGCGAGGCGGCTTTCGCCCGCTTGCCCATCGCGACGAGATCAATTGTTTGCACGGTTGTATCGATCATAAGCATTCCCCGCTTCGTTGCTTTGATAATAGATGACGAGTATACCGCATATCATCCCACGAACCCTATAACATATCAACAAATTCATCCACACTGAGTTTCGCCTGACGAATGATAGCTCGCAATGTTCCCCGGTCTAACTCATTGTGATCCGGCACGGTAACAGGTGGGCGAGACTCGTGACGCATCCGTATATGACTCCCTTTCTGTCGCGAGATGGTATAACCCAATCGTTGTAATGCACGTACACATTCTTGCCCCGAAATGATCGGTAATTTGCTCATGTGGCAATCTTGTGAACCTCAATCGGTTCACCATAATCATCAGGAACATCTTCGCCATGTGCAAGGGCGTCCTCAATCCATAAATCTATCGCCTCTTTGATGTTGACAAGGGCTTCTTCGCGAGTCGCGCCCTGTGTGACACATCCCGGCAAACTCGGCACCTCAGCGATCCAATAACCATCTTCGCCGGGATAGAGTAAAACCTGTCGCATATCAACCTCCTTAACACGATTGTGCAACCAAATCGATTTGTGTTGACAGCCTGCTTCAACAGATTTGGCATTTGGCTAGCCAAGCAATTCAATGACCATTACGATACTCGATTGTGTAAGGCTATTATACCCGAACATCAAGCGGCTCTCCGGGCGATTGTTGCTCACACCAGCAGCACCATATCATTGCGATGGATGACGGCATCGCCATAACTGTAACCGAGAATGTCGTTAATCTCTCGCGAATGTTTGCGGCACAATTTGAGCAGATCGTCGCTGTTATAATTGCTGACTCCTTGCGCAATATTCATGCCGTCCGGGTCGCTGACGACGACAACCGCCCCGCGCTCAAAATGTCCATAAACGCTCGTCATACCCACCGGCAGCAAGCTCGCGCCATTCTTGACAAGCCGTTCCGCAGCGCCGACATCGACCATCAATGTGCCGCGTGGTTTTTCGGCCAACAACCAGCGCTTACGGCTTTCGAGTTTCGAGGTTTGCGCTTCGAAGCGCGTGCCAATACGCTCGCCATTGATGATGCGTCGTAGCACATCCGCTTCCTTGCCAGACGCGATAACCGTCACGACGCCGCTGCGACTCGCGAGTTGAGCGGCTTGAATTTTCGTGACCATCCCCCCCGTCCCGACAGTTGACCCCACGCCACCGGCCAATGACCACGTTATCTCATCGATGTGTTCGACTTGTGGAATCAACTCGGCATCATCGTGGGTACGCGGGTCTGCCGTGAACAGACCGGGTTGGTCGGTCAAAATCACAAGCAGATCGGCCTCGACAAGATTCGCAATCAACGCCGAGAGATTGTCGTTGTCGCCGACACGAATCTCGTGGGTCGCGGTTGTGTCGTTCTCGTTCACAATCGGGATGATGCGCCGTTCGATGAGCGTCAACAGCGTGTTGCGGGCGTTCAAATAACGCAGGCGGTCGTTGAGGTCTTCGCGCGTCAACAAGACCTGCCCGACAATGATGTCGAAGATGTCGAAGAGCATCGCGTAATGGTGCATCAAGCGGCTTTGCCCGACAGCGCTCAACATCTGCTTCGCGGGGACAGCGCGGCTCAAATCGGGGAAATTCAGCCGTTCATTGCCCGCCGCCATCGCGCCAGACGACACGACGACCGTCTCGTGACCGGCGACCTGCAATTGCGCAATTTGCTGCACAATCTCCAGCATCCGTTGTCGATTGAGGTACAACGTCCCGCCAGTGAGGATGCTCGTTCCTAATTTGACGACAATACGCACGTCTCTATACACCTACCCAATCGCTTATACAAGCAAGCAATCACTAGGCTCTGTTGACATTTGTACTTTGATGCAAAATAGGGGACAATCGTTGGGGTTTAGCAAGCTAAACCCTTCAGGGCATTGCACGCAATGCCCCAACGGAACGATTGCTCTGCTTTGGCGTCACCTGATTCCGCATCAATCGATGAAATGT
>RFIA01000050.1 GCA_003695675.1 Chloroflexota bacterium | reverse complement strand
GGGCCGGGGGGTGAGGTCTCCCCGCGTGCGGAGAGGGGGCCGGGGGGTGAGGTCTCCCCGCGTGCGGAGAAAGGGCCGGAGGATGAGGTTTAGAAAGCACTCATCCTTAAGTTGATGCCTAAATTAGCCACGTTGACCGATTTCGCCGAGCGGTTCTTCGGTAATTTCGAGGCTGACCGGCAGTTCAAATGGTTCGAGCCGCTCGCCCTCAAGCAGTTCAAACATAATCGCCACTTCTTGATCGAGTCCACCCTCGCGGAACCATGTCGGTTGATAACTGATGACCTTGACGCCGTCGTCGAGTAAGGTTGCTTCGGCGATACGTTCGCCGTTGATGTCAATCAGCGAGATACGAATCAAATCGGGGTCAACCTGCGTTTGGGAAAAGTCGAACATGAAATTGTAGAAATTCGGGCACAACTCGAACGGCCCGCCACAACCGGGGCACTCAAACTTGACGAGACAGTTGCGCGGGATCGGGTCGATGAGCACCGGCTCAATGAATTCGACCACGAGACCGCCGGGGAACAAATGCCCAACATCGATGATGCGGCACAGGTCAAAGATAATCACAAAGCGCCCGCACGGGTCTTCGATTTCGCCTTGAATGTAAATGCGGTTGGCTTCACTCGTCGGGCCATTCATGCCATCGCCCATCGCCCAGATGATGTCCAGCAAGCCATCGCCATTCAAGTCGGCAACATTCGGACTCGTCGGGTTGAAATGATCGAATCCCGTATTGCTCAGGTCACGCCAGTAATTATTCAATGTCGCGATGTCGTTGAAGACGCCCGTGCCATCGCCCATCATCACATACGGCCCCTTCTTCAACGGGTCAGGCGCGACTGGGCCAAGCAGGATGTCCATGTTGCCGTCATTGTCGAAGTCGCCATAACTGCCGCTATACGTCATCGCGTCGAAACCCACGAAGCGTGGTGCGCCCGGTTCGGGGTTGGCGACGAGGTTCATGACGACTTCACTGGCTTCAATATCGCCGCTGCCATCGCTGTCGGTCGACGCATTCAAAAAGATCATATCTTCGCGAGAGCGTTCCGTCATTGCATCGCGGTCGCTACGCGCCCACACACCAGCGTGAATGTCAAGTAAGCCGTCGTTGTTGAAATCGGCACAACCAAGATGTTCAGTATGTGCTGCTGGATTGGGTGAAAGCTGCGACGAAATATCGGTGAAGGTCGGCGTGCTGCCACCTTCGTTGATGAGGACACGCAGTGGGGATTGTGCCCCGCGCATATCTTGCGATAGGGCGACATCCGGCAGGCCGTCGTTGTTGAAGTCACACAAAATCACATCATGATGGACTTCGTTCGCCGGTTCACCGAAGGCGTCCGGCACGGCGGTGAAGTTGCCCGTATTAAGGCCGTCTTGCATCAGCAGGGCGCTGCGGCCACCGGCATTCGCCCCCGCAGCGCGATTCGCCATCGCAATATCGAGATCGCCGTCGCCGTCCATATCCGCCAATTTCGCGTCGTCCCAGCTATACATCGCGCCCGTGATAGGCGCTAGGCCGGAGATGTTCGACGAGTGCGTGTCGGTAAAATTCGCGCTACCATCATTCATCAACAAACGAACGCGATGCGAATCGCTTTGTGGCGAAGCGCCTGATGGCATGACATCGAAGTCGCCATCAGCATCAATATCTGCGACCGCCGCGCCATATTGACGTTTCGGCGCGACATCATTGGTGACAATGCCGGTGCTGATTGTGTAGCGCGGGTCGCCTACGCCGTCATTGCCCGTATAAGTATAAAGCGTGTCGTCAAAATTATTCGTCTGTGGAATGAAGGCATCGAGGTCGCCATCACCGTCGAAATCGGCGATGCCAACATCTTTTGAATCGGCGACTTCCGAAACAAAATTGCTCGTCGGTAAGCGATGAAATACGACACCTGCCGCTTGCGATGAAAATTCGGCACTGCGTTCTTCGTCTGCTAAATCTAACGCTTCGATTTCGTAATCTGCCCGCAACTCAATTTGCTCAGCCGGGTTGTCGCGCTCTGGGATGCGCAAAAGCACCTCGCCGCTTGTCGCCTGTGGCGGAATAATCACATACAGACCATCAATCGTTCCGTCCCCCGCTTCTTCATTGATGAGCGGTTCGACCATCGTCCCCAACACATCGTTGAAGAAAATCTCGTATACGCCTTCGCGGAACGGGCCAACTCCTTCAAGCCGGACGAGCACGACGGTTCCCGGTACGCCGACATCCGGCTCAATCGCTGTGATTTTCGGTTGGCCGTCGCCCGGCGGTGGTTCGACGGTAACATCATCCGGCGGCACAACGGTGACATCATCCGGCGGTTGGTCAACGACTTCGCCACCACACGCCGCCACAATCAAGATCATCAACAAAAATATCGCTGTCGAACGCAGCCGATAACGCCGCGACGCCAATACTCTATGACGAGCAAACTTTCTCGGGTCGTGGTGCATCTTTCCCTCCCTATTGAACAATGTCATTGTGTAGCACGATGAGACAGGTGTGAGATGTGGCTCTGACCGGCAAAGAGAATGCGAGTGTGGTGCATAGCGTGAGCGATGCGGCAATTTGTTGATGCAGTTTGTCAGAGAATGAATATTGTCCCCCTTATCGCATCCATATCATACATACTTGATAGCAAACGTCAAGCAAACAAATAGGCTATCGGCTAACGCGCTTCATTTGTCGAGTCCGAAAAAATCGCAAATGCGCAAAGGGCTTGCACGACGACCGTTGCGCCTTTTTCTCCCCCTCTCCACGTGCGGAGAGGGGGTCGGGGGGTGAGGTCTCCCCGCGTGCGGAGAGGGTCGGGGGGTGAGGTCTCCCCGCGTACGGAGAAAGGGCCGGGGGGTTTACAAGGGTAGGTAATTAACTATGGCTCAATGATGGCTCAAGTGCCGCCAGAGGCTAAAAGCCATCCGGCTACCGAAATACCAAGCCTGCTGAAGCAGGCTGTTGGAGGGCAATTTTAGACAACTTGGTGGTTTTTGTGC
>RFIA01000379.1 GCA_003695675.1 Chloroflexota bacterium | reverse complement strand
GGGTCGCGTGTGCCACCGATGCCCGATGGCGTCCCGGTCAAAATGACATCGCCCGGTTCCAGCGTGCAGATTTGCGAAATATAATGCACGGTGAATGGCACATTGAAAATCATGTCGGACGTATTGTCCTGTTGCATGACTTCGCCGTTGAGCGTCAATTTGATGTCGAGATTATTCGGGTCGCCAACTTCATCCGATGTGACGAGTGCCGGGCCAAGTGGACAGAAGGTGTCGAGCATTTTGCCGGTTGTCCATTGCGGTGTGCGAAATTGCCATTCGCGTTCGCTGACGTCGTTGGCGCCAGCATATCCGGCGACACATTCCAACGCATTCGCTTCGGAGACTCGCTTGCAGCGTGTACCGATGATGATGGCGAGTTCCACTTCGTAATCGACGTGGGTCGCGCCGGGCGGAATCAGAATCGGTTGTTGATGCCCGATGAGTGAGGTCGCCGCTTTGTGAAACAAGACCGGATATTTCGGATGCTCAAAGCCGGCTTCATCGGCATGGGCGCGATAATTCAAACCGAGACAAATCACCTTGCCCGGTCGTAGCACCGGCGCCAACAATTGCACACTGTCCACGTCGACGCCGGCGCCAGACTCGGCGGCGCGTCGGGCTGCATCGAGCATATTCTCCCCGCCGTTGAGCAGTGCAATCATATCCGTCGGGATATTTGAGTCGGCATTATTGAGATCAATGACTTGGCTATCGACGAGTGCGCCGGTTCGCGCTTCGCCATTACGTTGATAAGTGACAAGTTTCATGCAGAAAATTCTCCTCACAGCATAAAAGATAATGAACCACAAAGATGCAGAGAATATGAAGAAAAACGCTGCTTCAGCCTCAATACGATACAGTAGTTCAGATGACACAGGATTGACGTAGTTTAGCGAAACGGAGATGTTTTTCGTAGGGGCAACGCGGCGTGTCGTCCCTACTAGCCGAGATTTTAATTGCGTCTATTTTGCGTAAGTCTTGGGTTATTCATTCACCTTACGCGCGAGGCTTGCCGATTTCGCCGCACAAGAGGGGACGACGAATACGGCAAAAAGCGTGTCAGGTTATCAGCGTTGAAGCGCCACACAACGTTGTTGCAGCAGTTGCAGCACTGACAAATTGCGTTTACTGCCGCAAATGTGATGCGTTAGCTGAGGGTTCAAACCCTCAGCTCCTCATATTTTATGATAAGGTCGCTAAAGGCGCTCGATTAGGTCTACTCCAACAGCCCTTTCAGTGGGCTTTTAATTTCGCTAGCGACGGGCTTCAACCCGGCGTGTTGATCAGCAGGTTGGGTATTTCGGCAGTTGAGCGTTTCACTATAACGTCAGTTATTCATTAAACCGCAAATGTGCGAAGGACGCAAAGACAATCATGCCGCTTCTGCGCGACCGAAGATTAAGTCGCGCGATTGGTCGATGAGCACGGCGAGAATCACGACGATGCCGACGACGACGAATTGCCAGAACGGATCGACATTCAGCATGACGAGTCCGGTTTGCAGCACGGCGATAATCAACGCGCCGATAATCGTCCCCGTCACAGTGCCCGAACCGCCGAACAAACTCACCCCGCCGATGATGACCGCCGCGATTGAACCGAGCAGCAATGGGTCACCAGCGACGGCTGAGCCGCCGGAAAATCGCGCCGTGTGCAGCACCCCGGCGACACCGGCAGTCGTCGCGGACATGATGTAAATCATCACGGTGTGGCGGTCAACGGGGACACCAGCACGCAGCGCGGCCTCACGATTGCCACCGATGGCGTAGGTGTGGCGGCCAAATTGTGTTTTGCGCAGCACGAAAATCGCAACAACGACGATGACCGCCGTGATGATGACCGGCCATGTGAAGATACGGTCGAGGCTGCGCAGATCGGCGCGAGACAATTCCGGCGCTTTGAAAAAATATAAGCCGCTATGCTCACCGGCACGGACGAGATACAACAACGACTCGTTACCGAGATTGCGCAACTCCGGTGGCAAACCGCCGATGGTCATGCCGCCGCCGATGAGGAAGGCCGCGCCGCGGGCGATGAACGACATGCCGAGTGTCACGATGAACGACGGTACTTTCAAGCGGGCGATGATGAGTCCGTTGATGAGTCCGACAATTGCCGCCGCGACGATACCGGCGACGATGCTGATCAAAATCGCGAGTGTAACATCCATGCCATCGGCGGCGAGATCGCGGACGATAATCGCCGAGACGACCGACGACAAGCCCATCACCCAGCCGACCGAGAGATCAATCCCGGCGGTGATGATGACGAATGTTTGGCCGAGTCCCATCAACAGCACGGGCGTAATCGCGACAAGGATGCTCTGTGTGTTGCGAATCGAATAAAATTTGACGCGGCCATCGGTCGTGCCGAGCACGGCGAATGTGAAGAAAATAATCAGTCCGAGTAAAAATGCCCACGCCCATACCCGGCTGAGCGTATAAATCAATTGTTTTTGGCGTTCAGCAGCGCTCGTGCTGACGGTCATCGTGCCGGGAGTGGCTTCTGTTTGCGCCATAATAATATATCCTCTATCACCTACTGTAAGGGCACGGCCTGTCGTGCCCCTACGCTTTACCACATTGTGTAAGGGCGACCCGCCGGGTCGCCCTTATGGAACATCATCCGAGATTATTCTCGGACAGATCGATTATGTCAATTAATTCTCGGCAACTTCATAAATGAAGCGTGCAACTTCGGGGTCATCAATGTTGTCGGCAGTGATGACGGCGAATCCTGTCGGGACGCGCTTCGGCAAGCTCGTCACGCCCTGATGGTCGGCGATGGCGAATTGCACCGCGAGATAGCCCATGTCGAACGGTTTCTGCGCAATCATCATGCTGACGACACCGGCGCGAAGTTGCTCGGCGGCGAAAATCGTTGCGTCAAATGCGATGACGTCAACGGCACCCGCGAGACCAGCGTTGTTGACAGCGATACCGGCCCCATTCGCGCTGAACACATTGGTGCCGAAAATGCCGACCAGGTCTTCTTCACGTTGCAAGACGGCTTCGGTCTGCTGCACGGCGGTACTTTCATCGTCGCCGTTGAAGTCGACACCGACGACTTCCATGTTCGGGAATTCGGCGATACCTTCTTCAAAACCTTGTTGCCGTTGGTCAGTTGTGCTGATGCCAGGATTCACGTTTTGGATATAGACTTTCCCCTCTTCACCGACGTTAGCGGCCAACGCACGGGCGGCGATACGCCCACCTTCGGTGTTGTCCGAACCGATGTAACTCAGCGGGAAGGTCACCGGGCCGTTGACGTAATCGCCATCGCCGATGAATGTATCGACTGAGATGATTTCGATACCGGCGTCGAACGCAGCCTGCAGCGGCGCGACCATCTGCTCTTTGTCGGTGGCGGCGATGATCAGATAGTCGAGGTCACCGCGTGCGACCATCGCGTCGAGAATCGGCGTCTGTACCGTCGGGCTGAACATTTCCGGAATTTGCACGACGAGTTCGATGTCGAGGCTAGAATCTTCGACCGCTTGCCGTACACCAACTTCCATCAACTGATAGAACGGATCAACAACGCCCGGCAGGAAACCAATGACAATCGTGTCGTCTTGCGCGGAGGTCGTCATCGGCAGCGCGAGCAACATCATCATGACGAGACTGAGCAGTACCACAACAAATTTCTTAGACATGTTTTCGCTCCTTAAAATGAACGGTTTGCATAGAACAAAATGAAACACTTTACCAATATGTGTGAATGTGCGGCAGCCTCCTTTCACTCAATTGTTGGGGCATAGCGTGCGATGCCCTGCTTCAAACCGACTCGCGTTTGACGAGCCGGGTGCGCAACACAACCGTTTCCGGTTGATAATGCTCTGGGTCTTGCATCTGCTTGAGCAATAGACGCATCGCTTGCTCGCCGATTGCAAAAGCCGGTTGTTCAATCGCGGTGATCGGTGGTGAGAATAATGAGAACATCGGCGAGTCGTCGAAGACGACAAGCGCCACATCGTCCGGGATGCGCAGAGCGCTCGCTTGAATCGCGCTCAAAACGCCGAGACCGAGTTGATTGTTGAGCGCGAAAATTGCCGTGAAGTCCACCCCGTCGGCGAACATCTGCTGCATGACGGCGGCGGTGCTCTCGACACTCAGCGCCGGGACATCGATCATCAGTGCCGGGTCGAGCGCGATATGATGCTCGCGCAATGCCCACTCGTAACCGGCGGTGCGTTGAGCCATCGTCGCGACTTGCTTTTGCCAACGCACCATGGCGATGCGTTTGTGGCCGTTCTCAATCAATTGCGTGACGGCGCGGCAGCTCCCGGCTTCGTTGTCGACGAGCACCGCCGACAGATGGTCGCAGCCGGGCAATGCGCGGTCGGTGAGTACGATGGGAATCTGTTCGCTCAATTCGCGGATGAAGTCGATGTTGTCGCCCGTCGGGCCGAGAATGATGCCATCGACTTGTTTGCTGCGCAGCACTTGTAGATACTGCTGTTCTCGCGCCGGGTCTTCGTTGGTGTTGCACAAGATGAGGCTGTACCCGGCACGATTGGCTTCGTCTTCGATGCCACGAGCGACGACGCCGTAAAATGGATTGCTGATGTCGTTGAGCAGCAAGCCGACGCTGTATGTCACTTTGGAGCGCAGGCTGCGGGCGATGGAACTCGGATGATAATTGAGGCGCTCGATGGCTTGCAGCACGGCATCGCGCTTGGCATCGCTGACGGGGGCGCTGCCCGTCAAGACCCGCGACACCGTGCTCGGCGATGTGCCCGCTTCGCGAGAGATGTCCTGTATCGTGACTTTACGCGCCATGCTAAAACGCAATCCTGACAGCAAGATGCTCATTTTTGAAATCGATTTCATTATAACGTGGCGGATGCGGGGCGTCAAGAAATGCGTTGTGATTGACGCGACGACCGCCGTCTGTGCATCATTTGCGCGAATGATGACTATTTGTCATAATGAATGCGGCTGACGATTAATGGCATCAGGCAGGGGCACAATGACGACCGACGTATTCATCTCGTATTCGCGGCACAACGAAGACTTTGTTCGTAAGTTGTTCAACGCGCTGCTTGACGAAGGGCGCGACAACAAAGACATTTGGGTCGATTGGGAAGACATCCCCCTCACCGCCGATTGGTGGGAAGAAATTCAACGCGGCATCGAAGGTGCGGATACCTTTGTGTTCGTCATCAGCCCGGACTCGTTGCAATCCCCGATTGTCCACATGGAGATTAACCACGCCCGACAATACGGCAAACGCATCGTGCCGGTCGTTCATCAAGATGCCGAAGTCGAAACGGCGCTCGGCGCATTGGCTGCCCGCAAATTAGACGACCTGACGCTCGACCGCTTGGCCGGTCGCGACATCATGCAGATGGTGCGCGACAATTGGCAGGTGTTGTCGCGCCACAATTGGCTCTTCTTCCGCGAAGAAGATGACTTCGATACCGCCTTCAATGATTTGTTGGGCGCGATTGCGGTTGACCTGCAACACGTCCG
>RFIA01000378.1 GCA_003695675.1 Chloroflexota bacterium | reverse complement strand
GCCAAATCTTCAATCAAATCGTCGGGATGTTCAAGACCAATCGACAGGCGCAGCAAATTGACCGGCGTCGTGATTTCGCCTTCCTCAATCGAAGCGCGATGTTCGATCAAACTGTGGACACCGCCGAAACTCGTCGCCCTCGTGAACAGCTTGACACGCGCCGCGACTCGCATCGCTTCGGCTTGCCCGCCTTTGATCTGCACCGACATCATCCCGCCGAAGTCCGACATCTGCCGTTTGGCAACATCATGACCGGGATGTGTTTCAAGACCCGGATATAAAACGCGCTCGACTTGCGGATGTGTATCGAGAAAAGCGGCGACACGCTTCGCATTCGCCACATGCCCGGCCATGCGATACGGCAGAGTCTGCATCCCGCGCAAGGTCAACCAACTCGTGAATGGCGACACAATCGCGCCGCCGATTTTCTGAATGCGCACCAGCCGTTGCCACAAGTCATTCTCTTCCCGCGTGATGACCGCGCCACCCATCGTGTCGCTGTGCCCGCCGAGATATTTCGTCGTCGCATGAACCACGAAGTCCGCCCCGTGCGCAAGCGGCTGCTGCAAGATCGGCGTCGCCATCGTATTATCGCACATCAAGTGCGCTCCAACGTTGTGTGCAATATCCGCAATGCGACGGATGTCTGTCACCTTCATCATCGGATTCGATGGCGTCTCAATCATCACCAATTTTGTATTCGGGCGCATGGCATCTTCGACTTGCGCGGGGTCGGTCATATCGACGAAGGTCGTTTCGAGTCCCCACGCGGCGAAAATTTCAAGCAGCATTTGCCGGATGCCATAATACATATCGTCGGAGGCAAGTACATGGTCACCGGCTTGCAGCGCTTGTATGAGCGTCATCGTCGCGACTGAGCCGGACGCGAACGCCGCCGCAGCCACGCCGCCTTCGAGTTCACACAATGCTCGCTCCAACGCAGCGCGATTCGGATTGCCATTGCGAATGTAAACATATTCGAGCGGATAATCGCCGTCGGGGGCGCGTTCATAAGTCGTCGAAAAATGAACAGGTGGGATGAGTGCACCGGTCGCGGGGTCAATCGTTTGCCCGGCATGAATCGCTTGGGTTTCCGGTCTCATGAGTCAATCCTCAATCACATACTCGAACAGCAAATAACTGAGCACAATGTAGATCACATTGATGACGATCAAAATTTGCGGCCAGTCGATCCACTCGGCACGCGGCACGCCGGACAAAATACCGGTTGATGCGCGGACGGCGGGCAGCAGCACCGGCAAGGCGACCGGCAGAATCAAAATCGGCAGCAGAGTCTCGCGGGAGCGGGTTTGCACGGTCATCGTCGCGAGCAACGTCCCGACAGTCGTGTAACCGAGTGTGCCCAATATCAGGATCAATAGCAGCCACGGCACAACCAAGATTTTGTTGTAAAGCACCGTCATCAATGGCAGCAGCAGTAAGCCGACGACGAGCGCGAAAATAAAATTGCCGACGAGCTTGCCGAAGAAGACAGCTTGCCGCGCAACCGGCGCCATCAACATCGCGTCTAAATTGCCTTGATCGCGTTCCATCGCCAAACTGCGACTGAGGCCGAGAATACTCGCGAATGAGACCGTCACCCACAAGACGCCGGTCACAGCTTCTTCGCGGGCGATGCGATTGAGTTCAAGCGCGAAGCTGAAGATCAAAATGCTGAGCAACGCGAACAAGACCATCGCGCTGATGAGTTCGCGGCTGCGCAACTCGGCGCGTAAATCTTTGGCGACAATCGCGACGACGACAGTCAGGAACGAGGTTTTCATCGCGCTGCTCCGCAACAATAAACCCCACGCTCCTCTCCCCTCTCCGCGTGCAGAGCGGGGGAGCATTGTCGCAAATCGACGTTGTGCAAGTCCCCTCTCCGTTTACGGGGAGGGGATTTAGGGGTGGGGTTATGCCGCACACATAAATTAATCCTCATCGCGCCGCCGCCATACTCGTTGCATCGGAATAAATCGCGGCCAATTGGGCACGCGCAATGTGTTCCATGACATCATCATAAACGACACCGCCGCGCGACAAAATCACCACACGACTCGCGAGCCGCCTCGCCCGTTCGAGTTGATGCGTCGCCATCACAATCGTGCGCCCGCTCTCGTGCGCGGTGATGAGCAAGTCGTCGAGCACCGTCGCCGCATCTTGGTCGAGGCCGGTATACGGTTCGTCAAAAAGCAACACATCCGGTTCATGCAGCAGCGCACGGGCGATGCTCAAGCGTTGCAACATGCCGCGTGAATAGGTACGCACGAGATCGAAGCCGCGTTTGTATAGGCCGACCTGCTTGAGCAACGAGTCGATGCGTTGTTCACGTTCATCACCGGCGAGGCCGTAGAGTTTGGCGAAGAAGCGCAGATTCTCGCGTGCGGTCAGATTTTCATAGAGCAACGGTTTATGACTGACGAGACCGATTTGCGCCCGTACCGCGTCGGCTTCGTCCGGCAATGACCAACCACCGACGAGAATTTGCCCGGCAGTCGGTTTGCTCAACCCCGCGAGTTGCCGCAGCAGAGTCGATTTGCCGCTTCCGTTGGGGCCGAGCAACGCGACAAATTCGCCGCGCTGAATCTGCACATTGATCTTGCGTAGCACGGGCAGCAACCCATACGCCTTGACCAAATCGCGTGTTTCGATGAGCGCGTGTTCAGATGATTCTCCCTCCCTGTGTATGGGGAGGGGGTTAGGGGGCGGAGTAAGCATTACGACTCCTCACCCTCGCCCATTAACTCGGCTAGGCGCGACTTCAGCTGCTGACGCCGTCGTTGATAGACATCGTGATTGATGTCGCCGCGTTCATGCTCGTCATCAAGCTCGGCGATTTGCTGCACTAGCGCATCGATCAATTGATCTGTTGTGCGGCCTTTCTTGGTCTCGCCCGTCCCTGCACGCCGCAGATACACAATCGCACCGACGAATAAGCCACTGCCCACAAGCAGCACAACCACAATCGGTAACAGACTGCCGCCTTCCACACGACCCGATGACGACACGACACCCGTTGCCGCGTCGCCCGCATCCCCACGCAATTCATAACGCAGCACTTCGCCCGCCGGGAGCGTCAGCATGGCGGCATAACGTTCATAATTGACTTGAGCGCCCTGCTCCGTCCCCGTATGTGGCAATTGCTCGCTGATGAGTTCGACACTGCTCGGATTGACGAAGACCTGCGCTTCACCATCGAAGCGATACCCCAAAGCCTGATCGATAATCGCACCGCCATCGTAGGGCAAGAAATAGACCACTTGAAAACCGTGCGGCTCACCCGGCACGAGCGGGAAGGTATCAATCACGGCTGCCGGTTCTTCAAGGACGACAAAGCGCGACTCGGTGCTACCAGGGAAACCCAACACAACCGAACCGGGCGGCAGTTGCAACGAAACGCTCGCGAAACGACCGGCCCCGGCGGAAGTCGTGCTCGTGAACACGCGGTCGGATGAATTCTCGAATTCGACGATCTGCAAAATTTGCAAGCCATCGCCGACGGCATCAATCTGTGTGATCAAATTCGTCATCGTGATGACCGCCGGGTCTTCGGTCAATTCGTAAATCGTGAGCGTTAAATCATTGGCCGCTTCGGCGAATGTGTCGCCGGGGAAAATATCCGACAGGAATGTGCGCTCACGATATGTCGTTTCGACGACATATTGTGTGTTGGCATCAAGCGTGATGTCATCAAAGCGGAAGCTGCCGTCTGCGTCGGTCATCACGTCAAGCGTCGTATCGGTGAAATCTGCGTCAAATTGATGCAGTGTGACCACGAGGTCATCTGGCACACTGCTGCCCGCCGTGCCATTGACGACACGTCCGACGACGGTGATCGTTTCAGACTGTGCATCACCTGACGCAGCGGCTTGTGATGTTTGTTCAGGCGCTGCGGTCGCATCCGGCGCGACCGGTTCTTCGGTCACAATCGGTTGACCGCGCACACGATTGCGAATGAGTTCCGGTTCGTCGAGAGCGAGCGAACGGATATATTGCGCGACAGTTCGCAACCCCTCTTCGCCCAACGAAGCGCCAAATGCGGGCATCGACTCGCCGATTCCCTCAGCCGCGAGATTAACAATGGTCGCGTCGCTGAGGGTGACGATAGTGCTTTGTTGTGTCAGGTCATTGACCGGACGATTGATTTCACTCGCACGCGGGCCATCGCCGCGCCCACTCTCGCCATGACACTCGGCGCACGACAGCGTATACAATTGCTCACCGGCACGCATTTCGTTCGGTTCATAGGCGAGGGTGTAGGTGTACATCGCAACAGCCCACCGGTCGGCTTCGTTGAGTTCGTTACCCCACGGCGGCATGAAATTTTCGATACGGCCATTGGTAATCGTCGCGAACCATTCTTGTGGCGATTGATTGTGTGCCGTCTCCGGGTCGGTGAAGTCCGGCGGTTGTACCGTCAATTGCCCGGACTCAAACAACGGACCATCGCCGCGCCCCTCAATACCATGACATGCCGCGCACCGGTCGGCGAAAATTTCTGCACCGCGCAAGAGACTCGGCGGTGTCAAGGGATAACCGATGTCTTCACCCTCGCCGGACTGCAAGGCGACATCGGTGGCGGCGGCGATTTCTTCCTGCGATGGTGGGCGCAGTGTTGCGACGACTTCCGGCTCACCGGCGAGATTCGCACCACACGCCGACGCGAGAAGCATCACGGCTAGCAACAGGCAAAAGCGAGGTTTGCGATACAAAAAATGCGCCAGCACGAATTTTCGGCTGACTCCGGTCATCAACAGGCGAATGATCCACATACGATTCTGTATTCTAGTGCTCGTCGGTTAAAATGGCTTGCTCGCGTTTGGCGGCAATCGCGGCCTCAATCACATCATCAATCGCTTCGTCAATCGCGGCATCGTCCTCGGCATCCGTCACGAGATTGTCTTGCGCATCAAGTTTGTCGAGCATCCGCAACACCTTGATCCCGCGCCCCATCCATTCTTCGCGCTCGAACTCGTAATCCGCCGTCGGCATCTTGCCGGTCGCGTGGTCTTCGTCGAGATCGCGGATATTGCGCAAGACTCGCTCATAATAGGCCAGCAAACGACCGCGCTGCCGGTCAAGCGAGGCATCATCAGTCACGGCATCATCACGAGTCAAAAACGGCACAATGACCCAAAACAGAACATTGAGCACGACGAAGAAACTGATGATGAAACCTTCGTTGCTGATTGGCATGATAGTGTGTTATCCAAATGATGTGTGCAAAAAACAACCATTCGTAACTACTCAGCATATAAGCATGAATCGAGCAGGATAAAACGATATTGAACCGCAAAGTGTGCGATAACGAAGTGGGCAGAGCACGCTCTGCCCCAACACGCTAAACCCCAACGAGGCGCTTTTCGTTGGGGTTTAGCTTGCTAAACCCGGTCAAATACGCGCTCGCAATCAATCCGTTCTGCGTCCTCTGCGTCTTTGCGGTTCGTTTTCATTTAAAATTCTGCCAACAATTGTTCAATCGTGGCGGCGAGCCGTTCTTCGGTCACTTCGGCGTAAATAAATTCCGCGATGTTGCCATCTTGGTCGATGATGAAGGTCTCCGGCACGCCGAGAATATTGTACTGCGCCGAAATGCTTGAGCGGATGTCCGGCGCATTAGGATAGGTGATGCCGAATTCCTCAATGAAGGCTAACGAATCGCGGTCGGTATCCTCATGCGCAATGCCGATAAGCGTCACACCACGATCTTTGAAACGTTCCCACGTCGCTTGCAACACCGGCGCTTCGCGGCGGCACGGGACACACCAACTCGCCCAAAAGTTGACGATGACGACTTCGCCACGATGCTCAGAGAGCACGAAGTCACCTTCGCCATTGAGGAGCGGTGTCCGAAAATCCGGCGCGGGGCCGCCCGTCGGCTGCGTCTCGTGGCGCTTCAACAACGCAAATCCAAAGACCGCCGCCACAGCCAATACACCAATCAACAACACCCACGAGCCTAAACTGAGGCCGAAAAAGCCGAAGCCGCCGTCCTCATGTTGTGGGCGCGGCGTCACATCTTGCAGAAAATCAAGTTCGTCGATTACATCGCTCACGGTAGTTAGCGTCTCTCCTTCAAATCGCGTTCGATACGGGCGCGATAATCATCATCGGTCAAATCGACCGGTGTATCGTTCTGCTGCTCATTGTTCGCCACCGCAGCCGACCGTTGCGGCGTTGATGTGCGCTGCCAACGCATAAACACCAATCCCGCGCCGACCGCCGCGACAAGGCCGAGTATCACCGGTGTGACGAGCGACAAGGCACGCAGCGTTGGGTCTTGCGGTGTGCCGACGACGAGGTCGCCGAAGCGGTCAACAAAGCTCTGAATGATTTGTTCTTCCGACTGTCCTTCCTCAAGCTGCAAGCGAATCTCGTTGCGCCATTGGACGCAAGCCGCCGTTGGGCAGGCGTCAAGCGGCACATTCTCACACACCGGGCAGTAGAGTTTCTTAGCGATGGCATTGACTTCATCGGCGGTGACATCGCGCTGCTGCGCGTGTGCAAAAGAAGCGAACGACAGCAACACGAGTAATACGATGGATACAATGATCGTAGGCGTGCGATATAACCCAACCCCACCCCCCGGCCCCCTCCCCGTAGACGGGGAGGGGGGGCAGAATGCGGGAATTCGTGTCAGAACAAGAAACATAGTCTCAGGCAATTTCTTTCCAGATTTCACAAACATGCCCCATGTTGACCGCATATCTCGCGCAGACTCTCCTTCTTTCCCCGCAAGCGGAGAAAGGGGGCCGGGGGGATGGGGGTAAAGCAATTTGCTCATCACGCCACTGCCCCCGCAAATTTATCGCGCCGTCCGCGACTGCGTTCGCGCACATACGCGGGGACGGTCTCCGTCGGCCATGCCGCGATGAATGTACCCAGAATAAGCACGATGCCACCCCACCACACGAGATTAACGAGCGGATTGATGTACACTTTGAAGGTCGCATTGTTGGCGTTGATTTCTTCCCAGCCGACGAGCAGCACATAAAAATCGTTCTCGATGGTGCTGTAGGCACCGGCGATGGTCATGCTGTTCGGGCCATTCGTGACCGTCGGGAAGAAGTCGCGGCGCGGACGCAGATTCGCCAATGTGCGGCCATCACGGCTGACGGTCACGTTCGCGATGTCCATGATGCGCCCGTCGCCAGAAATTTGCCCGGCTTCAAGCCCGTTGAAGCGCATCTGATAGCCATTGATGTCGAGGCTTTCGCCAACTGCGAGAGTCTGCTGCGTCCCGGTTTGAAAGACGGTGCTGCCGATGATGCCGATGCCGATAATCGCGATGCCGAGATGGACGACATAACCGCCGTAGCGCCGCCGGTTACGGGCGTATAAAGCGAGCATAGCTTGCAACCAATTTTCCTTCAAGCCGTTGACACGCGCCCGCACACCGCGAAAGGTCTCGTGCAGCGCGACGAATCCGGCGAAGGCGACAATCGCATAGGCGGCAATCGGCTCAAGTTGCGTCACGCCGAAGACAATCACGAGAACGATGAAGCCCACCGTCAACATCAGCGGCACGGTCACGGCGCGGCCTAAGCGTCGCAACGACGTCGCCCCCCATGCCGACACCGGCGCGACTCCCATCAGTACGAACATCGCCAAAAAGAGCGGCGGTGTCACCCGATTGAAATAATCGACGCCGAGTGTGATCTCGGTTTCGAGGAACAATTCCGAGATAACCGGCGCGCCGAAGCTGCCCCAGAAGATGGCGATGAACAGCAACACGAAAATCAAGTTGTTGAGCACGAACAAGGTCTCGCGGCTGAGGATGTTCGTGAAGGCGTGTTCGTCGCGCAATTCGCCCCGATTCCAACGCCACAAAATCAACGCCGACGAGATCAACGTGACGGTCGCCCAAAAGAAAAACATCGGGAAGCCAATCTGACTGCGGGCGAAGGCGTGGACGCTGTCGACGAGGCCGCTGCGTGTCGCGAAGGTGCCGAAGATGACCGCCGAGAATGTCCCGATGACGAGGATCATATTCCACAGCTTGAGCATCCCGCGCTTCTCTTGAATCATGACGCTGTGCAAAAAGGCCGTGCCCATCAACCATGGCAGGAAGGCTGCGTTTTCAACCGGATCCCATCCCCAATACCCGCCCCAGCCGAGCACATCGTAGGCCCAACGCCCGCCGAGTATGAGGCCGAGACTGAGGAACAACCAAGCGATCAAGCTGTATCGTCGGGTGGCTTTGATCCAATTTGTAGAGAGATCGCCGGAAGCCAACGCCGCCATCGCAAAGGCGAATGGAATCACGAAGCCGACGAAGCCGAGATACAGCATCGGCGGGTGAATCACCATGCCGAAGTGTCGCAGCAATGGATTGAGGCCGTTGGCAGTGTCGGCCAATTGTGCTGCAGACGGCGGCACCGCGCCCGCGGGAATGAACGTTGTCTGCGCGACTTCGCTACCGACGAGCCAAATTCGCTGGAATGGATTTTCGAGGAAGAGTGTCAAACCGAGAAAAAAGGCCAACACCGCCATCGTATAGGTGATGACATACGGCATCAAACGGCGATGTGAGTGCCAGTTGATGAGCAGCGCGGCGGCAGTGAAGGCGCTCATCAACAACGACCAGAACAAAATTGACCCGGCCTGCGACCCCCACAACGCCGAGATACGAAAAATCAACGGCATATCCGGCGAAGTCGTTGACCACACATATTGCATTTGATACTGTTCAGTGATGAGGCCGGTCACAAGCGCAACGGCACTGATGAGCAGCAACGGAAACGTCAACACGGCGGCGTTGCGTGCGCTCGTCACAAATTTATTGGAATGTGTCTGTGCGCCATAAATCGAGACGACAATCGCATAAAGCGCCGCGACGAATGCCAAAAAGACCGACGCAAGACCAACTTCAGCCAGCATAATTGCTAACTTTCTTGCTCAGGCGGATGCGCCTGAATGATTTGCTCAGGTCGCAATTCTTCAAAGCGACTCGGGCACTTGAGCAACAATTCGGTCGCGTGGAAGACACCGTCGCTGCCCATCTGCCCGGTGACAATCGCTTGCGCCTCGTGCGACAGCAAATCCGGCAGCACCTGCCCCTCGACGCGCACCGGCACCCGCGATGCCGTCGGGTCAGTCACGCTGACGTGTAACGCATCAGCGAGGTTGTCAAATTTTTCGGGGATGTGCGACATCGTGAATTCGATGATGAGATTCTCGCGGTCGAATGAGATCGTCGTACCATCGACCGCACCGGAAACGCGCACCGTCTGCCCGACATAACTCGGATCGCTCGTCAGGCTGTCTACAGTGATGAAGAATTGCGCACCCGTCGCGGTGCCAGAGATAATCAGATAACCGACAGCGGCCAGAATCAACAACCCACCGACGAGAAATTTCCAACGGTCGCCACGCTTGCCGACACGGGCGATTTCGTCTCGCTTATCAACATCTTTCTCCCACGCTGCTTGAACCATTCCACTACTCCTGTATCTCCGTGCTATTTTGATGGGATGTCTTTGTCACCCCATTTTATCGCATCGATGATGAGGCCACAATGAAAGGTTATCACATCATCATGCGCAAAATTATACCGCAATTTGTGACACCTGTCACAAGTCAATTGATCGTGAATATCAACCAATGATGCTGTAGCTGTACTGCCCCGTGACAAGTGTCCCCTCAGCGAAACGCTCGAAGCGGAACGGATAGGGGTCGATGGGGCATTGCCGCTCGCCCGTCGCAAGGTCAGCGACCATCTCGCCGACGACCGGCCCCATCTTGAAGCCACTGCCGCTGAATCCGTAAGCGCAGATAAAGCCTTCGAGACCCGGCATCGCGCCGATAATCGGATGCCAATCGGGTGTGACGCAATACAACCCAGCCCATCCTCTACCGACTCGCGCATCGCGCATGGGTGGCATCCGTCGCTCGGTGAATTCGCTCATCGCCACATTGAATGCCATATCGACATTTTCATTATAATGATCGGGATCCGCTTTGTTTTCGGCTTCCGACGCTTCGAGCGAACCGGCTAGAGTCAAGCGTCCGGTTTCCGCCCGCAGATAGAAACCTTGAATGAAATCGCCAACCATCGGATGCGGCGAGGCTTCTAATCCCGGCGGATGTTGAAAGACGGCGATCTGATGGCGACTCGGTTCAGCCGGGGTCTCGTAACCGGCAGTTCGGGCGAGTTGCGTGCCCCACGGCCCGGCAGCATTGACGACAACTGGCGCACTGATGACGCCATCGTCGGTTTGGACGCCGGTCACACGGCCACTCTGCGCGGTTATCGCCCGCGCCGCGACGCCCTGCCGAATCACCGCGCCGAAATCTCTTGCGCGATTGGCATAAGCCGTCGCCGCCAAGGCGCCGTCGGCGTAACCGGCGTCCGGTTCATAAGCCGCTGCGCCAATATCATCCACATTGAAATATGGCGCGATGTCCCGCACGGCTTGCCCATCCAACAATTCAACGCGAATGCCGACACGTTGTTGCAACGCGATATTCGCTTTTAAGCCGTCTGTATCATTCGGCCCCACGATGAACAACGCGCCCGTGTGTACCCAACCGCAATCACCGCCGACTTGCTCATCGAAGTCGCGCCAAACATGCAGCGACCGTAACGCCATCCGCGCGGTGATTTCGTTGGAATAATGCTGCCGGATGATGCCGCCGGTGCGCCCGGTTGACCCAGCGCCGAGATGCGATTTTTCCAGCAGCGTGACCTGATAACCGCGCCGCGCCAATTGATAAGCTGTGCTTGTGCCGGTAATGCCACCGCCGATGACAATCACATCGGTCGTTTCTTGCGATTTGTTCGCCATCAGATTGATCTCCTCTCTTGTATCCGCTAAAGTTTGTAAGTTCAATAAAAAACGCAGAGGCATTTATCGCTACGGCCTCTACGTCTATAACCGTTCGTGTTATTGTGACTTGAACATCACACATCCGTCTCACGCGGGTCGAGGAGCACCACCAATCCCAACAACCCCATATTCGCGAACAACAACGGCGCGAGAAGCGGCGACCCGCGGATGAAGCGCTCGGTGACAATCGAGCCTTCGGCGATGAGGTTGGTGTCGAAGTGCAGGACAAACCCGACGACACCAGTCACAATCATCCACAGCATTGCAATCGTATAAATCGTCAGGTCAAAGCGATTCGGATGTTCGATGCTGCCGATGGAAACCGAAGCGACCGTCGCGAATATACCGACGACGAGCGGCAACCACACCCAAGGATTCTCGAACTCGACGCGAGCGTGGTCTAACGCGCTGCTGATGACCGTCACGAGTGAGCCGACGCCGACGATGAGAAAATAGGCGCGAGTTTTGCTGTACGGCATCTGCACATGACGGTTACGCAGCAAACGCAGCCGTCCGCTATCGGTCGGTTCTTCTATCCACGCCGCGCTGATACCGAGCACGCCGACAATCGTGAACATAAATGGGCCAAGAAATGGCGGCGCCCAGACGAGCAACGACAATGAGTCGAGACGAAAGGGCGTGTCCAGCAAATTGGCGCGCCGCAAATGAAAGTAAACACCGACGATGCCGATTATCATGCTGCCGATGAAGACCGCATTCGCCAGAATCGTCGCCAATGGCCGATTGCCGAGCGCAATCAAGCCGGTGAACAGCAAGATTGTCCCGGCGCTCAAGCCGAAGACAATCGGTATCCATTCCGTGCGCGTTATCGTCCCACTGATGCTGTGCGCCAGATAAATGTCGAGGCCAAGAAACAATTGATTGATGGCCGCAAGCATCAAGATGATTTGGTCGCGCGTCAGGGGCAGCTTGCCGATGCGCTGTACCTGTGGGACAACCGTCGCCAAATGATACATGCTCGCTAGCCCCCTACCGTGCTTACATCGCGCACATCGCCTTCGGCATCGGCTGATTCACCGGCTTCAGCATTCGCGGCCTGCGCTTCTGCGAGGCGTTCATCGACCATTTCGCGCAATTCGGCGAGATCGCTCAAAACTTCATACGCCCCATGCCACTGCACATAATCTGCGCCTTGCATCCACACACCGAATTTCGCCGTCCGCCCCCAATGATGCCACAACTCAAAGTAGGTGAAATCAATCGGTTCATCGAAGGGCGCGTCGGTCAGCAATTGCTGCTCGATGAGCGGCGCGATGATGTCATTACTCTCTTCAACCCACGCATTGACTTGCTCGGTCGCAGCACTAGCGGCGACATAAAAGTCTTCGACAAAATTCTGATTGTGGCATTCCATGCAGACGCTTTGCATCCGGCGTTGATTTTCTTGCCAATTCGGGCGCTGCTCACTCACCGGCGCGAACAAGAACCATGTCAAGCGTTCGCCGACATCGTGTGTCGTCGCCGTGCCGCCAAAGCCGCTGAGATGACACGTCGCACATGTCGGCGCGGGGAAGTCCGTCACCGTCAACGTACCCGGCTCAGCATCCCAATTCCAATCATCGCCGCCGGTGGCATAAGCGATGCCGTGCGGCGATTCGGTGTAAATTTCAAATTGCGGGTGGTCAGGCCCGATATGACAGGCGTTGCACGTCTCAGGCCGCCGCGCTTGTTCGAGGCTGAACTCGTGCCGCAAGTGACAACTCTGACATTGCCCAATCGATTCGTCCGCCGCCGGTTTGCCGATGT
>RFIA01000377.1 GCA_003695675.1 Chloroflexota bacterium | reverse complement strand
TCGGACGTGTCAAACTGCGTGTGTAATCGAGGACGCGACGCTGCTTTTCCGGTGATAGCTTGCGCAACGCTTCAAGGATTTCCTGTTCAAGTGATGAATCAATCATGGGATAACACCCCTCATCTATTCATGCCATCTCCAACACGCTATGCGCATCAAACGGCGCTCGCACTGTCATATCAGCATACTGCTCAAGCTGTTCTTGTACAACCGGGAAGCATTCACACGTCCGGTCATCGATCAGCGCAATGATCTGTACGGCCAACTGCGGCATATCATCGCGCACACGGTCGAGCGTCAGCAGCAATTCATCCGGTCGAAGCGTCTCGGATGCGGCGAGGACGATGACCTCCGCGCCGGTCTTCAGAATCGTGTCAGCCAAATTGTGCGACAAGTCGCCTGTGATACGGATGATGTCGCCGCAATAAAATTTTTGCGTGATCGACGCACGGCTGAGGTTGTCGATGATAGCGACAGTCGTGTAATGGCGCGTCGTCTGCCTCGCGAGGTCAACAGCGAACTGTGCCTTTTCGATGGACACCAACCCAGTGAGTACAAACAGCTTCATGCGATTCTCCTTGATGCGAATGTTGGCATCAACACGCCAAAAAATTAAACAACACACGGTCGATTTTATTGCCGAAAATATCGGTAGCGACGCGGCCTTGATTGGTCGCTTGGTAACCGAAGTCGATAGCAATCTCGCGCAGGTACTCGATGATAGCGCGATTTGCCGCCGCCAACGGTTGTGTCTCTTCGCGGAAGTGATCGACAAAAGCGAGATAATCTTGCTGATAATCGCGGATGAGACGGAACAGAAAATCATTCGCTGTGAATGTCGTGTCGAGACTGTCCATAATTGCTTCAGCGTGTGCGAATAAGGCGTCGCGTGCGGTTTCTTTTGTTGTCGTTACCATCGTTAGCTCTCCAATTTCTTCTCGATTTGTTCGATAATCTGTAACCATCCGTTGATGTCGCGGCGGGCAGTGGCGTCGTCTGTCCAAAATTGATAAGCGATTTGTGTCGCGTTAGGGTCGTCGTACATGCCCGTCTCTGGCTCAATATGACTCCGGCTGATGATGTCCCATGCGTCGGCGTGTTCGCTGTACCATTCGTAGACAACGCGCGCCATAATCGTGTTGACAATTGCGCTGACGAGATAACCGATTTTCGCCTGTGGCGCGGTTTTGCGTTGCAAAGCGTGCGCGATGTCGAAGATCGCCTTGATGAAATTCGCCGATCCCGGTGTGGCGAAATCGCGCACGGCTTCTTCCGGCAAGCGTTCCGGCGCGACACCGAACGCCACCATTTGCGTCAGCAATTCACGCGGCCATGTCGCCTTCGGGTGCTGCGCCTCGAATGTCGGCGCATATTCATGCACGCCGGTCACAGCAATTTCGAGCACGGCGTAAAAGTCCATGCTTAGAAAAATCTTCTTGAGCAAGAATTGTGTTTGCTCCGGGTCGCGTTGTTGTGCTGCCGTCCGTAATGCGGCGAGGTCGTGCGTCCGGTCGGTCATCCGCCATATATCCCAAATTTATCCGTCATATATCCCAAATTGCCCAAACATTTAATCCAAATTTGGGTTAATTTGGGATAAATTTGTCGACTCAAGCAAAAACGCACCCCGGTGAATGGAGTGCGCGTTTCGTGCTACAGACTACTATTTGCGCTCATCTCCCAGGATACACCTGTCGGAATTGGCACCGTCCCGATGCTTCGGGGGTTGCCGCGGGGTCATTGGGCCGGTCCCTCTCCCGCTCTTGATGAGTATGTTCGCTACATCGTAGCACGATTTGATGCGCAAAACAAGTACCAAAGGCACCCTTGAGATTATCGATAAAATTTGTAACCTTCTGCCGCCTGATTATGCTGTATACTCTACGTCAGGGACAAATGAGGGCTAGGGAGGTTAATCATGCAGGGTGAAATTGTCGTGGCAGTTTTCCCTTCTCGCAAGATACTCATCAAGGCGCTCGACCGTATGACGGAGTTGGACTACATTCAGATCAAACGGTCAGCCATTATCGCTAAAGCCCACGATGGAGCCGTTGTCATTCTTGATGATGATATTAGCGCCGACGAAGGGGGTGTGGCGGGTGGTCTGCTCGGTGCGGCGTTGACCGCGTTAGGTCTTGTGCAACTCGGCGTTCTCAGTTTACCAGTGCCTCAGCTTTTGATTGCGCTTGTCGTTGGTATCGGCATTGGCGGGCTGATTGGCCGAGCGGTTGGGCGTGTCAGCGCTCATTTGCTCGATTTCGGTTTCAAAAATGAACAGGTCGAAGCGCTCGCCCACAAATTGCAAGTCGGGCGTCCTGCACTCGTATTAGAATTGCAGAATGACCGTTCGGTCATCGAGCGTCTGCAAACCGATATGAAGCCGTTTCAAGCTCTGCTTGTCGACCGTTTGCGCGAGGTGCAGATGACGATTGCCGACAAATTGCCGTCCGGCGATTCAGATAAAAAATAATGATGTTGTGGAATTTTTGTAAATCGAGGGCACGCGAGGCGTGTCCTTTTGTATTGGCTCTTGTGTGCAAATAGGGCGTCTTCCATAGGGGCGCCACGGCGTCCTTATCGGCCATCTTGTATCGCACCGCGCCCCTAAAGTTCACTCGTACAACAACCCCTCTCCACCAAGCCAGCCCCACACAATGCGCGACAATTCGGCATTGCCGCGTGGATTGAGATGCAGATCGTCGCTGTAATACAATTGGATATTTTGCTGCGCGAGTTGCTGCAACTGCGGCAATGTGTCGAGGCACAACAAGTCGAGTTCTTCACACAATCCGAGCATCGTCTCCCGCGCCGATACCAATGTGCCGAGCGCCTCGTCGCCCATCACGGGCGCGGTTAAAGGCGCGTAAACTTCTTCGCGAGTCGGCAACACGATGACAGCGAATGTGCCACCCCATTCGCTCACGGCATCGCGCGCCAAGCGCAGCGCTTCGCGAGTGAGCGCGACACCGGCAGCATTACGTGGATTGTCGAGGTCGAAGGCGCGTTGTTCATACGCTTGCCCGAAACGGATGTCGAGGCCATCTTGTTTAATCCTGTATGGCGCGATGAATAATTGCCCGCGTTCATCGATATACGGACGTTCATTGCCGAGTGCGACTTCGCTTACGGCGAAGGCGACCGAATGAGTCCGCAGCCATTGTACAAGCGGATTATCCGACACTTGCGGTAAAATCGGCGGGTCGGGCACGAAAATCGCCTCGATTTCGCCCCGTTCGACCGCGAGAAAATAATCTTCGTTGAAGTCGTTGCCCCACCACTGCCACAACACAAGACGCGGTTCGAACGGTCGTCCGTAAATATCGATCATACGCCAATGACTCATGCTCCCGGTGCCTACCTGCGCCAAATTGACAACGCCGAGTCCGGTTTCGGCTTCGAAGCGACGCACCCAACAATCGGCTTCCTCGGTGATACAAAAGCTGAACGAATCGCCGACGACAATCGCATCGACTGCGTAATTGACCGGGCGATTGCGGAAACCGAATGGGCTGTCCCACAGGCGCGATGTGGTCACATGAATTTTGACGGTTGGGCTGGCGACATGGACGGCATTGTCGAGGTCGGGCAGCGCGACAAAATTGTGATCGCGGTGCAGGGTGAAAATGTCGAGCGTGTCTGCAAAATATAATTCGCCACTGAGCACAGCCTGCGCCCCGATGACGAGCCTGCCCGGCAGAAGCGGCGCGGTCAATCGCAAGATGCCTTCCAATAAAAAAGCGCTGACCATAAGCCATATAAACACTAGAAGTGGATATTTGAATTTCTTGTGCATCTTTTGGAAACTCAGTTAAGCCTCGTACATCATTCTAATCAAGAATCGCAAAAATGTTATAGGAAGTAAGTTGAATTTTTCATATTTGCTTTGCGTTCTTGGGCGCTTTGCGGTTTAATTAAGATCGCACGATATATGCACACATCGCGCATCATCGGTGTGAAAGGTATGGCGTAGATGAAACAATCCGAAAAGCGCATTGCAGAGGGCGTGCTGTTCGTCGACCAATATCAACTGACGATGGCGCAGTTGTATTATCGCTACGGTATGCACGAGAAGATCGCCAAGTTCGATCATTATTTTCGCTCGTATCCCAATTATGGCACTCATCAGGCCGGCTATTGCATCAACGCCGGTCTCGAATGGTTCGTCAATTGGGCGCGGGAAGCGACATTCGGTGACGAAGAAATCGATTATCTGCGCGGGCAGACCGGGCAGACCGGCCAGCGCATCTTCGGCGATGATTTTCTCGCTTGGTTGCGTAGTGTGGACATACTCGGCAGCATCCACCTGACGGCGATACCCGAAGGCCGCGTTGTGCATCCGAGTGTGCCGTTGACGATTGTCGAAGGGCCGCTCGCCATCGTACAATTGATCGAAACGGCGTTGCTCAATCATCTCAATTATCAGACATTGATCGCGACAAAAGCGGCGCGTATTCACCAAGCCGGGCAGGGCGGTTTGATGCTCGAATTCGGTCTGCGCCGCGCTCACGAAAAAGGCGCGAATGCCGGTGCGCGTGCGGCGCTCATCGGCGGTGCAGACTTCACATCGAATGTCGGTTTGTCGAAAGTGATCGGGTTGCCGCCGAAAGGCACCCATGCGCACAGCATGGTGCAAGCATTCATGGCGCTCGGCGGAGATGAATTGGCCGCCTTCCGCGCCTATGCCGAAATTTATCCCGACGATTGTTTGCTGCTTGTCGATACGATCAATACGCTCAAAAGCGGTGTGCCGAATGCGATCACCGTTTTCAACGAATTGCGCAACAAAGGCCATCGACCGGTCGGCATTCGCCTCGACTCCGGCGATCTTGCCCACCTCAGCATCCGGTCGGCGAAGATGCTCGACGAAGCCGGTTTCCCCGATGTGAGCATCGTGCTCTCGAATCAATTGGATGAATTGGTACTACTTCAGATTATCTCGCAAATCAAAGAAGAAGCGCCATCGTATGGTGTGGACGCCGACCGTGTCATCAAGCGTTTGGTGTATGGCGTGGGCACGAATTTGATCACATCGCGGGGGGCGTCGGCGTTGGACGGTGTGTATAAACTCGTCGCTGTGCGCGAAGATGGCAAATGGCAGCCGGCGATTAAACTCTCTGAGTCCACCGAGAAGATGACCAATCCGGGTCATAAACGGGTGTGGCGCTTGTGTGACCAACGTGGCCGCGCAACGGCGGATGTGTTGGCCTTATATCATGAAGACCTTGAAGCCATGGACGCCATCCACTTGCATCATCCGTCGGAGAAGAGCATTCGCCGCACGCTGCTGCGCGATGATATATCGCACATCGAAACGCTGCATGTGGACATTTATCGCGATGGGCAGTGCGTCTATGATTTCCCACCGCTAGAGGCCATCCGTGCGCAGCGCATTGCCGACCTTGAGCGTCTTGACATCGGTGTGCGCCGCATCGTCAATCCGCATGTCTATCACGTTTCGTTGACCGAAGCCTTGTGGGAGATGAAGCAAGAATTGATTCTGCAACATCGCCGCACAGCCTATCGCAATACGCAGTAATGTCGCTAGGGCGAAAAGCCGTCCGGCTACTCAAAATGCCAAACAGGACAGACAGAACAGAAAGGGAATCGCTATGCAGTATCGTGAATTCGGTCGTACCGGGTGGCAAGTCTCAGAAGTGAGTTTTGGCGCGTGGGCGATTGGGGGTAGTTGGGGGAATGTCAGCGAGGCGGATGCCATGACCGCCTTACACAAGGCGATTGACATGGGTATCAATTTTATCGATACCGCCGATGTTTATGGCGATGGTCGCAGCGAACGACTCATCGCCCGCTTGAAGCGCGAACGCCCCGATGACGACATCATCGTCGCCACCAAAGCCGGTCGCCGCCTCAATCCACATGTCGCCGAAGGGTACACGAAAGAGAACTTGACGCGCTTTGTCGAGCGTAGTTTGCAAAATCTCGATACCGAAGCGCTTGACCTCGTGCAACTCCACTGCCCGCCGACACCGGTTTATTACATGCCGGAGGTTTTCGGCGCGTTGGATGACCTCGTGCAAGCGGGGAAAATCAAATATTATGGCGTCAGTGTTGAGAAAGTCGAAGAAGCGCTCAAGGCCATCGAATATCCTAATGTGCAGAGTGTGCAAATCATTTTCAATATGCTGCGGCATCGCCCGGCGGGATTATTCTTCGATGAAGCGCGGAAACGCAAAGTCGGCATTCTCGCGCGGGTACCACTCGCGAGTGGTTTGTTGACCGGCAAGATGAAGCGCGAGACGACCTTCGCCGAAGACGATCATCGCCATTTCAACCGGCATGGCGCGGCCTTTGATGTCGGCGAAACATTCTCCGGCATTGATTATGAAACCGGCCTTGCGGCGGTTGAGGAAATCCGTGCGCTGCTGCCCGACGGCGCGACGATGGCGCAATTTGCACTGCGGTGGATTTTGATGTTCGATGCGGTGACGTGTGCGATACCGGGCGCGAAGAATACACAACAAGTCGAAGATAATGTTCACGCCGCCGATTTGCCCGCATTGAGCGCCGAAACGATGAGGAAAATCACCGATATATACGACCGCTACGCTCGTGAGCAGGTGCATCATCGTTGGTAGAAGATTCAATGCAGTCGTGTCTTTTCATGCAGGTTGCAAAAGGTGTTGACTGATGCAGCCGCTTCTCACCGACTTGAACGCAATCGCGGCGCTCGCTGCGCAGCGTCGCGATGATTTCGAGGTCATGCGGTATCAATTGCAATACAACGACGACCTCACAGACACCGCGCTTGACGCCTTCGTCGATGCTATCGCCGCGCCGATTGTCGCCGCGATTGATTGCACACAATGCGCACATTGTTGTCGGGTGTTGGATGTTTATCTGATGCCGGATGATGTGTCGCGATTGGCGTCGGGTTTACAACAGCCTACACAAGCAGTCACTAAAAGGTATGTCCATCATCAGGCCGCGCAACAGGTCGGTGAATGGGGTAAATTGCGCGGCAAACCGTGCCCGTTTTTGCGCGGCAAGTTGTGCAATGTATACACCCATCGTCCGCAAACATGCCGTCTGTATCCACAATTTACGCCGGATTTCCGTTGGGTGCTCGATGACTTGATCGACGGCGCCGCGCTTTGCCCGATTATTTATCATGTTTTGAGCGGTGTACATGAGCAGATGGACGCATTGTATCAGTAGATTGCTAGCTAGCAGCTCAGCTCGTCAGCTTGTCAGAATATCCACAATCATCTACACTTTGTCCGCTAACAGCGTTAAGTATCCTGCGATAGGCAGCCCATTGAGGTCGAAAATGCAGGCGATTCAACCGCGTTTTTCTAAATTTTCGGTCAATCATCCTACATCCATTTATGCAAGATTTACAATCTTCAGACTTGATGCGAATCAGCTATAGCATTTGTGAGTGAATCATAGTACAGTTATAGCATCGTGTGGAAAAGTGAAAGATGATCTATCCTCGCTTAACCGATACACTTTGCCAAAACTCCGGACAGCTGAGTTGAGAAAACAACAAGTTTGCGTCACGCAACTCGCGATAATGTGAGTTGTGCTGTGCCATTGCAAGTGTGCTTCTCAAGTGGTACCTTATGTGCCTCCTGAAGGTCGTGGAGAACGCTAGTGTATACACACGATTGATTGGTCAGTTTATTCAGGAGTGATGCAGAAGCATGTCAGAACGTACACGCGGCACAGTCAAATGGTTCAACTCTGAAAAAGGGTACGGTTTCATCGAGCAGGATGACGGCCCCGATCTTTTTGTTCATTATTCTGAAATTCAAGGTAGTGGGTATCGCTCACTCAACGAAGGGGATACTGTTGAGTTTGAGATTACCGAAGGCAAAAAAGGGCAACAGGCCAGTGCGGTCGTTGTTGTTCACGAATAATTCATTAATTTAAATTCATCAAGTCAAACCCATCCGATTATACGGGTGGGTTTTTTCATCCCTGTACGAAGGCGGTCTTACGCGAGAGGGGACGTGTGCCGAGCCGAGTCAGCACCGTCGCGCCCAAGCCGATTGAGCCGATGATGACCAACGCGGCCAGATTGACGAGGAAACCGAGCGGCACGAGCAAAATGATATGCCACAACACAAACAAGCCGATGCTGCCGACGGCGGTCGCGACAAGCGGGGGCAAAATCGTCCCCGTGAGTCGTTGCAACAACCAATCGCCGATATAGAGCATGATCGTGATCCAACCAGCGACAATCATGCCGAAGAATATCAACGCAGCCAGCAGTATCACCGGCAACAAAATCAGGCCGATTGTCGGCACGGCGGCCAACAAAATGATGTAAGCAATCACGATTCCCCACGCCAGTGCAAATGTCAGCACGCCGAGAATGACGAGACGACGGGGTGTCGTGGCGACAGCCTCTTCGATGTAATTGATGTGACGCGGGAAGATTGCCACTATCAATACCGAGAAAGCCGTGAACATCAATGCGGTCAACAGCGATAACAAAAGTGTGAATGTGCCTAACCCCGCAACTTGTACATCAAGACCGATGTCGGGGAAATTGAATTGTCCGTTTTCATAAAACGGTGCGATGATTTCGAGCATCCGCAAATTTTCGCCATCATGACACGGTAATACAGCCGCGACATCGCCAGTGCGCGTATCGTCAAGCGTCGATGCGCAAGCAATAATATTCTCGCTGAGCCTAGCCTCGCGATTGAGGCGTACACTGTCGCCCATCACCGTGATGTTGCCGACGATATTGCCCTCTACCGTCACACTGTCCCCGATGAGTGTCGCTGCCCCCATGATTGTGCTGCCGGGTTGAATGTGTATCGTTTCGCCAAGAGCGGTCAAATCGCCATCAATACGCCCCGCAACATCGACTGTCTGCCCGATGAGCGCCGTGTCGCCGGTCACGCGCCCGTCATCGCCGATGCGCACGGTATCGCCGAGAACGACGAGGTCGTCTTCTTGTGTGGACTGTAAATCGTAATTTTCCACGATCATGATGCCCTCACTCGTCACATCGACGTCGGGGAAGAAATTGGCCTGAATAACGCGGCCAATGACGACAAGAGCGCCAAAAATGACGAAAATAATCAAGAGACGGGTCGAAGTGCGCATAGTATGGTGTGTGGCTCCTTGCGTCTAAAGTGATGTAGCTTCGGTGTTGCGCTGCATTGTTCGCAACAACCACGCCCACAACATACTCATCGGGACAAAGGCCAGCAAAACGAAGGCAAGCTGCGGATAGGTTTCGGTCATGAGTTGTGCTTGCTCGACAACGACATCCAACATACCACGCATAGCGATCAATATTTGCATCAATTGTTGCAGCGCTGTGCTGAGCGCCGCGGCGCTGCCGATGATGCTCAAAATGAACCAACTCAGGCTGATGAGCAACGGCAAAGCGGCGAGTGTCATCAGTGACAGGGCGAGGGCCAACGCCAGCCCAGATGTGCGCGGTAGATGTTTGTGCTGTAAATCTTCGGCTAGTTTCGCGATGATGTTGAGCGCGAGACGCTGCGGCGCGCGTTCAAAAGGCGCAGTCGCCAGCAAACGGTCAACCTGTTGCAAGCGGTCGAATTCGGCAGCGACGGCACGATCTGCTTTGAGTTCGGCTTCAAGTTCTGCTTGCATCTCTGCCGAGAGTTGCTCATCAAGCGCTTCTTGCATCAGTTGTTGTCGTCGGTCGGCCATTACATACTCTCCAATAAGGTTAAGAGACCTGCGTGTTGCTGTGGATCGAGTTTTTGTGCCAGTGATTGCCGGGCGCGGAACAAGCGGCTTTTGACAGCGCTCTCGGTCGTGTCCATCACATCGGCGATTTCGGCATACGAATAATCGTACCAATAGCGCAAAATCACGGCGGCGCGGTAATCGGGATTGAGTTCGTCGAGTAGCGATTGAATCATTTCGCTGCGCTCGTTGCGGAGTGTGCTTTCTTCGGGTTCCGGTTCATCGCTGCTGAGGTGAATGCTCGATGGCAACGGTTCGTCAATCGACAGAAACGTCATCCGTCGGCGTCGCAACCGGTCGATACAATGATTCGAGGCGATAGAAAGCAGCCATGTTTTGAATGAGCGCGATGTGTCATAACGCTGCAAATTGGAATACGCTCGCAGAAAAGCCTCCTGCGCGGCATCTTCGGCTTCACCAGAATCGCCCAACATTCGATAGCACAGGTTGTACACCGCGTCTTGAAAGGTGTATACAATTTCGGCGAAGGCGTCTTGGTCACCTTCAAGGGTGCTCGTCACCCATTCGAGCACGGTCGGGTCTGGTGCAGACACGAGACGATTCTCCAATGTATACCCGGCAGCTGCGCTGTGCATTTGTGCATCTAATGGCCTATACGTATCGTATCACACATTGTTGCGGTTGGGGGCGTGTTTGGGGTGTCTAGCAACCGTTTACAAGATGTTCCGCGCCAGAAATTAGGTTGTGTTGACATTTCATAGATTGATGCGGAATCAAGTGACGCCAACGCAGAGCAATCGTTCCGTTGGGGCATTGCGTGCAATGCCCTGAAGG
>RFIA01000376.1 GCA_003695675.1 Chloroflexota bacterium | reverse complement strand
TAAAATATAAAGAGAGATTGAACCACAGAAGCGTAAAGGTATATCCTCCAAGAGCGCCAAGAAAAGCGCGATGCGTCAGAAAAGCGGTGCATGTAGGGGCGCAGCGCGCTGCACCCCTACAAAAAACACGCAACGTACTCGTCATCGTGCCACCTTATGACCTCTTTGCGTTCTTTGCGTCTTTGCGGTTTTTCGAATTATTTTCCAGATTCTACAATGGGTAATGACAATTAATCTGCATTGCGCAGTAAATCATTAAGGAGAGCAACATGCAACTCGGAATGGTGGGACTCGGTAAGATGGGCGCGAATATGACGAAGCGCTTGCTTCAGGGCGGGCACAACATCGTCGCGACCGACCTCAACGCGGCGGCCATCGCACAGGCGGAGCAAGACGGCGCAACCGGCGCGAAAGACCTCGCCGACTTGGTGAGCAAACTCGACGCCCCGCGGGCGATTTGGGTCATGGTGCCGTCGGGCACACCGACCGAAAACACGGTTATGCAATTGGCGGAATTAGTCGATGAAGGCGACACGATTATCGATGGCGGCAATTCGTTTTACAAAGACACGGTTCGTCGTGGCGAAAGACTGCAACAAAAGGGCATCCACTTCGTCGATGTCGGCACATCGGGCGGGGTGTGGGGTCTCAAAGAAGGTTACAGCATGATGGTTGGCGGCGACGAGGCTGCCGTCGGGCGCCTGACGCCGATTCTCGAAACACTCGCGCCCGCCGCCGATAAAGGATGGGGACGAGTCGGCGCGACGGGCGCCGGTCATTTCGTCAAGATGGTGCATAATGGTATCGAGTACGGCATGATGCAGGCTTTTGCCGAGGGCTTTTCGATCATGAAAGCCAAAGACGAATTCGCTCTCGATTTGGCAGACATCGCCCGCATTTGGCAGCACGGCAGTGTGATTCGGTCGTGGTTGCTCGACCTTATCAAAGATGCGTTGGATGAAGATCAAGAATTTGACGACATCGCCGCTTACGTCCACGATTCTGGCGAAGGGCGCTGGACGGTTTTCGAGGCGATTGACTTGAACGTTTCTGCCCCGATCATCACTGAAGCGCTCATCCGGCGCATTCGCTCGCGCGAAGAAGACTCGTACACCGACAAGCTGCTCGCTGTCATGCGCAATCAATTCGGCGGTCATGCCATCAAGCGCGAGGAGTGAATTCATGAGCCAACAGGCAACGACCGTCGTCATCTTCGGCGCGTCGGGGGACTTGACGCGGCGCAAACTCGTACCCGCGCTGTATAATTTGCATCTGAAAAATCGCACGCCCGCCGGGCTGCGCGTCGTCGGTGTCTCGCGCAGCGCGATGAGCCACGACGAATTCCGCGACCGGATGCGAAGCGGCGTCGAAGAATTTTCTGGCAAGACATACAACGCCGAGACATGGGCAGGCTTCGCGCCGAGTCTCTTTTATGTGCCCGCCGATGCCGGGAAGCGCGACGGCATGGAAACGCTTCGCGGCGCATTGGCCGAACTCGAAGAGGGCGCGGCGCATCGCTTGTATTATCTGTCGGTGGCGCCGTTTCTCTATGCGCCGATTGTCGAACATCTCGGCGCGATGGGCATGGTCGCTGAGAGCGAGGGGTGGCGGCGCGTCGTCATCGAAAAACCCTTCGGTACAGACAGCAAAACCGCCCACGCCCTCAACGAGCAAATTCATCATGTGTTCGATGAACATCAAGTGTATCGCATCGATCATTATCTCGGCAAAGAGACCGCGCAGAATATTCTCTTCTTCCGCTTTGCCAATGCGATTTTCGAGCCGGTCTGGAATCGAACCCACATCGATCACGTACAAATCAGTGTGACCGAGACGGTTGATGTCGGGCATCGCGCCGGGTATTACGACACATCCGGTGTTTTGCGCGACATGTTCCAAAATCATTTGTTACAATTGTTGTCACTCGTCGCGATGGAACCGCCGCCGAATCTCGACGCCGACCTACTGCGCAATGAAAAGGTCAAGCTGTTCAATTCGGTGCGTCCGATTGCGCTGCACGACACGGTACGGGCGCAGTATCAAGGGTATTGCGATGCGGAGGGCGTCGCCGACGGGTCGCAAACGGCGACGTATGCCGCGCTCAAGCTCTATATCGACAATTGGCGTTGGCAAGGCGTGCCGTTCTATTTGCGTTCCGGCAAGGCGCTCAAAGAGAAAGTGTCGGAGATTGTGATTCAATTCCGCCGCCCGCCGATGATGATGTTCGATGTCGCCCCGGCCAATCGTTCTGTGCCGAATCGCTTGTCGTTGTGCATTCAACCGGACGAAGGCATTCATCTGTCGTTCGAGGCCAAAGTGCCCGGCTTCAGTGAGGGGCGGTCGGTCGAGATGGATTTTCATTACAGCGAAGATTTCGGCGGGCAACCCCTGCCCGATGCGTATGAGCGTTTGCTGCTCGACGCCCTCAATGGCGACCCGTCGCTGTTCACCCGTGCCGATGAAGTCGAAGCGGCGTGGCATATCATCGACCCGGTGCTCGACGGTTGGGCGCGTGGCGATGCGCTGCCGCTTGTGACGTACACCCCCGGCACATGGGGGCCGGTCGAAGCCGACAATTTGCTCGACACAGACGGCCATCGTTGGCATATTGCGTGTATTCATAACCATGACTGATAAAAATACCTCAATTGTGATCTTTGGGGCGTCGGGAGATTTGACCCGGCGCAAACTGATTCCGGCGCTGTTTCATCTGTTCTGCAAAGGACGCCTGCCGGACAGCATACACATCATCGGCTTCTCCGACGGCGAATTTGATGACGCCGGTTTTCGCGATCATTTGTGCCGCAATGCGCAGAAATTCGCGGGGGACATCTACGACGACAGCGTATGGCCGGCATTCGCTTCGCGCATTTTCTATATGCAGGGCGACCTGACAAGTGCCGAAAGCCTCGCGAAATTTGAATCGCTGCTGCGCGACAAAGAAGGCG
Source organism: Chloroflexota bacterium (assembly GCA_003695675.1). Lineage (GTDB taxonomy): Bacteria > Chloroflexota > Anaerolineae > Aggregatilineales > Phototrophicaceae. Next base: position 2,700 of record RFIA01000376.1, on the reverse strand, counting down.
GCGCAGCCAATCGTTTGTATCATCTCGCCATTCCGCCTTTTTTGTATGCGCCGACGATTGCCAATCTCGGCGCAGTCGGCATGACGACGCAAGATGAAGGTTGGCGCCGAGTCATCATCGAGAAACCGTTCGGCTCAGATTTGGCGTCTGCGCAGGAACTCAATCGGCAAATTCATGCCGTGATGGCCGAAGAACAAATCTACCGCATCGACCATTATCTCGGCAAAGAAACCGCGCAGAATATTCTCTTCTTCCGTTTTGCGAATACCGTCTTTGAACCCATCTGGAATCGCAATTATGTCGAGAATGTGCAAATCACCGTGCTCGAGTCGGTCGATGTCGGGCATCGCGCCGGATATTATGACAAGGCCGGTGTCTTGCGCGACATGTTTCAAAATCATCTGTTGCAACTGTTGTCGCTTGTGGCGATGGAACCCCCGGCCTCATTCGATGCCGACCTGCTGCGCAACGAGAAAGTCAAAGTGTTGAAGGCTGTCCGCCCGATCAACCTCGCGGACACCGTGCGGGCACAATACGAAGGCTATCGTCAGGCCGAAGGTGTCGCCGACGATTCGGAAACGGCGACGTATGCCGCGCTCAAACTCTTCATCGACAATTGGCGTTGGAAAGATGTGCCGTTTTACTTACGCTCCGGCAAGGCGCTGAAAGAAAAAGTCTCCGAGATTGTGATACAATTTCGCCAACCGCCGCACGTCATGTTCGACATGACCGACAACGACGACTTCACAGCCAATCGCCTGTCGCTGTGTATTCAACCGGACGAAGGCATTCACCAACGCTTTGAAACCAAAATCCCCGACTCGACGCAAGATACGCACTCGGTCGAGATGGCATTTCATTATCGCGATTCGTTCGGTGAGTCGAGCATTCCCGATGCGTATGAGCGTCTGTTGATGGACGCGCTGCGGGGGGATGCGTCGCTGTTCACGCGCAGCGACGGCATCGAAACCGCGTGGCGCATCATCGACCCGGTGATCGCCGGTTGGCAACACGACAACGCCGCCCCGCCGATGACAACCTATGCCGCGGGAACGTGGGGGCCACAAGCCGCCGATGCGTTGTTGGCGCGTGCCGGTCATACGTGGGAAATCAGTTGTTTGCACGAGGATTGAACCATGACTGAGATTCGCAAATTGCCGGATGCTGCTGCCGTCGCCCGCGCCGCGACCGAATTGTTCATCAAGCAGGCGCATCAAACCCGAGTCACCGGTCGTCCGTTCAATGTGGCGCTTTCCGGCGGGTCAACACCGAAAGCGATGTTCAAGCTGTTGGCCGAAGCCGAATATGCGCGGCGCGTCCATTGGTCGGATGTGCATCTTTTTTGGAGCGACGAACGTACTGTGCCGCCCGACCACGAGGACAGCAATTATGGCACAACAAAGACACATTTGCTCGACCACATCAATATCCCCGCAGCCAACATCCATCGCATTCATGGCGAGGATGACCCGGCACAAGCCGCCGCGTCGTATGAGAATCTCATCCGGCGGCATTTTGGTGATGCGCTGTTGCCACGTTTCGATCTGATTTATCTCGGTATGGGCGACGACGGTCACACGGCATCGCTCTTCCCACATACAGCCGCCCTCATTGAAACTGAGCGCCTGATCGTGGAAAATTATGTTGCCAAATTGGGGATATGGCGCATCACCTTCACCGTGCCGCTCATCAATGCCGCACAGCGAGTCGTCTTTCTCGTCACCGGCGAGAACAAAGCCAAACGCTTGAGCGAAGTCATCAATGGCCCGCGAGAACCCGACCGCCTGCCATCGCAATTGATTCAGCCGACCGATGGCGAATTATTGTGGCTGATTGACGAGGCGGCGGGGCAATTGTTGTAGGGGATACTTATCCGCCGAATGCTCGTTTGTATTCCTCGACGGCACGCGGGCCGTTGCGTTCCAAGCCGGCGAAGAATTGTTCGCGGTCGGTGTTGCGATAATCGACGCGCTCGACTTTGAACGGCGCGAGACGTTCCCGCGCTTGCCGTCGCTCTTGCACATCAAGATAATATTGCAACGCCGCTTCGACGCTGTTGGCATCAGTCCAATCGGATTTATACAACACCAACCCGGAACGATTGAAAATCCACGTCATATTCGGATTGCCACCATAGGCTCGATGACATGCACCGTCCAACGAGTCGAGGACAATCTGCCGCGTGACGCCATAAACATCGCGCAACGCCTGTGCATGTTGGAACTTCTGCTCCATTGAAGTCAGATGCGGATAATATTCGCCGGGATGTGCTTCATGGGTGTACAAAAAGATCGACCCCACTTCGCGGTCACGATACCGCGCTGCAATCGCATTCATGGATGACGCCGCCATCCCACAATACGGTCAGGTAAAGCTGCCGAATTCGACGACGGTCAACACATGTTGCGAGACAATATCCATCAATGAAGTTTCGCTGCCATCTTCGAGTCGCCATAGGGGGAAGTCCGGGCCGCGTTCACCGGCGGGTGGGCTTGCGGCGAAGTTCATAAACGGGCGAAATTTTTCCGGTGTGAATTCATCGTAATTGTAACGGGCGACTAAATCGGTATCGACCATCAAGTAGCATCCTTAATTTGAGTAATCTAGGTTGTGTTGACATTTCATAGATTGATGCGGAATCAAGTGACGCCAACGCAGAGCAATCGTTCCGTTGGGGCATTGCGTGCAATGCCCTGAAGG
>RFIA01000375.1 GCA_003695675.1 Chloroflexota bacterium | reverse complement strand
TTTTATTCATCCACAGACACAACCCCCATGATGAACGCATACCCCCAAAAGCGCGATTCATGCGGTGGCCCTTCGAGGAGTGGGAGGCGTTCGGCGGTGCCGCGTCGTTCGATGGCGAGGCGGATATGATACGGCCCACGCGGGCTGTCCGGCGCGATGTCGATGCACGGCGACAACGTGAATGCGTCGCCCTGTGTGTGCGTTCCGATTGCACCGCGCCACGCCGCCCGCACGGTGTGATACCCCTGCGTCAGATAGACGACCGCATCATAAGCATCATCTACGTCTGCCTGCGCAATCATCGGCACATGGAAGCAGAATGACTCGCCGAGTCGCGCAAACAATTGATGACCGATGCCGGTGTCGAGTGCCAGCACATCGCCGAAGCGAAATTGCAACGGTGACACATCATCGCCAATTTGATCGAAACGGTAGAATAAAATGTTCTGCACACTGTCGCGATAACCGACGGTATGTGTTGCGTTGAGGTGCGCGAGTGTGTCCCATGTTTCCGGCGCATCCCAACGCATCACCGTCCACACCAACGGTGTCGCATCGAAGACGCGCATCAAGTCACGGATTTCGTCCGGTGTCCACGAACGCCACGCGAGGTCAATCGTGATGCCTTGTTGAATATCGAATTGGCGATTGTAATAGGCGACGACGCTCGAGTCGGCGAAATTTGTGATCGTCGGCTCGGTTGGATGGCGTGTATCAATCATCTGCGTGATGACCGGCTGCCACGGCGGTTTGTCGAACCAGAAATAATAAAACATGCGCAGTTGTGTATTCGCAATCCACGCGGTCAACACAACGGCCACTATCGCGCCGAGTGGCAGTACGCGCCCACGCAGGTCGATATATCGCGGACTGATATGGCGCAAGCCATAGCCGACGAACAGCGCCCCGGCGGGCAATATTGCGATGGTGTAACGCTGCTGATAAATCGGGAAGACGAGATTCGCCAACAACAATCCGGCGGGCGTCACGACGAGCCACAACACAATCAGCGCCATCTCGCGGCGATAATCATGCAGACGCAGCAGCCCACGCCCGATGACAAACGGCAGCAACAGCAATCCCCATCGCGCACTCGTCATGACGAGCAGTAGGGCGGCGAGTGTATTCACATCGGTTGATAACGGCGGCGCCAATGAGCCGTCGGGATGAATCCGAATCTGATGGATGATGACCGGCAGCCACGGCACATACATGGTGAGCGCGGCGATATACGGCAACGGTTTACGCAGGCGATACGGTTGTGTCAGCAGTAAATGCAGCAGATGCGTCGCGATGATGAAGACGCCGACGTAATGGGTGTACATCAGCAGCGCCATCGCCAGCGCATAGCGGATGTTGTTCGTGCGCGTCGGGCGATGTAGCCAATCCAGATAGGTGGCCGTCGTCAACGCGCCCAATGCCAGCAGGAGGCTGTACATGCGGGCTTCTCGCGCATAATAGACGAAAAAGCTCGCCGTCATCAAAATGGTCAACGCGAACAAACCCGCCCACCGGTCGAATAATTGCCGTCCGATGGTGTATGTCGCCGCGAGACCGATGAGCGCGAACAAGGCGGACAACAATCGAATCGTGAAAGCAGACTCGCCCGTCAACATTGCCCACACATCTGCCAACAGAAAATACAACGGCGGATGCACATCGTCGGCGACACGGACGACGGTCGTCGTCGGCAGCGACTCGCGAATCGCCCACATCGTCCAACCTTCATCGTGGGTTAGGCTTTGCTTCGCGAGGTCAGGGGTGATAATCATAAATGCTGCCAACAGCAAAATTGCCGCCAACAGCATCGTTATCGTTCGGGCACGTTTTCGATCATCCATCATGGGATGCTATTATGACCGAGAATGCCGCGAGGAAAAGTCCCAGATGAATAGTGTTTGCTCTATCCAAAATCGCATGAAAAAATGTTGCGAAAAAGTTTGCCTTTTTGTCAACACAGGAAACATGTTTTGTGGTAGGATTTTGGGGGGTGAAAAGTAAAAAGTGAGAAGCCAAGCGCCCTTCAAAGCGCTGCATTGGATCGAATGCTCCTGAATAACATGAGTTTTTTTGTTGCAGTGAAAATCCGTTTCGCAACTGCTGCAACTGCCGCAACTGCCGCAATAGTCGCCACAAAAGCATGTCAGCTATCAGATAGATGTGTGAGTGATATTTCTAATCTTGCTGGGAGCGTATACTATGGGATGGATACTTTTATTCGTAGCGATCACTTTTGAAATTCTCGGAACGACGAGTCTCAAATTGTCGAACGGTTTTACACGGATTGTGCCATCAATCGCCATGTTCATCTTTTATGGCGTCAGCTTCAGTGTTTTTTCGTTCGCGCTCAAATACTTGAATATCGGCGTGGCCTACGCGGTGTGGTCAGGTGTCGGCACGTCGGCGATTGCCATCATCGGCTATTTGGCATTCAAAGAGCAACTCGACTCGACGAAGATAATTTTCATCGGGTTGATTCTCGTCGGTGTGATTGGTCTCAATCTCAGTGGCGGTCATGGGTAAAAAATGCAATGATGTTTGATGCGGATAAGTCATCTATTGCTTGTTCCGAATAACCGGCATCTTGGAGAATACAGCGTGTGTGTTCGCCGTAAGCAGGTGGACGGGTGTCCGGGATACTTTCAGCATCCGGTAAGAGGCTCAATATAGGCAGACCCTTTGCATCAAGCGAGATATGCCCGCGTGTTTGAATGTGCGGGTTATCCGGCACATCCGCAAGCGGCGTGGCGACGGCGAAACAACAATCGGCTTCATCGAGCAATGCCCGCCATTCCGCAGCCGGGCGACTCGCGAAGAGTTCGGCCAACTGTTGCTTGAGCATCGCTTGCCGCTCGCCGTCCATATAATCGCCATCAAGTAAATCCGGTCGTTCGACAGCGTGCGCGAAATTCCGCCAGAATTTTTCTTCTAGCGCGGCCAATGTCAGTGCGACGCCATCTTGTGAGTAGTAAACATTGTAACAGGCATACGCGCCGGTCAATAAGCCCGGCACAAAATCAGATGATGACGCAGCCATCGATTCGACGAGGGGTTGCAAGGCGAACATCAGGCTGCTCTCGAATAGTGAAACATCAAGATATGCACCTTCGCCCGTCTGTGTGCGTTGCAGGAGCGCGGCCATAATCATATTCATCGCCATGTACGCCCCGCCGATGTCGGCGATTTGCCCGCCGGGCGGTGACGTTGCATCATCGGGGAGCAAACCGGCCTGTGCGATATAATTCAAGTCGTGACCGCTTTTGTGTGTAAAGGGGCCGCTCTGCCCCCAACCGGAAAGCGAACAATAAACCAGACGCGGATTGACCTGCCGCAGCGACTCATAATCGCAATTTAGCCGCTGCATCACGCCGGGACGATTGCCTTCGATGAGCACATCGGCATCGACAACTAAACGTTTGAGCACAGCTTGCCCGCGCTGATCCTTGAGATTGAGGACGATGCTCTGTTTGCCGCGATTCGTCGCATAGAACAACGCGCCGTGCCCGTCAATGAGCGGCGGCATCCACCGCGCATAATCTCCGCCGTCCGGTGCTTCGACTTTGATGACCTCAGCGCCGAGTTGTTGCATCATCATCGTGCAAACCGCGCCGGGTAGCAGCCGCGTCAGGTCGAGGATGCGAATATTTTTTAAGGGCGTGAATGGCGACATCAAGCACTACTTTCGCGGATCAAGATGTTATCAATTATTGCGAATTGACTCTTGCATTTTGCGACACAAATGCTATATACTCTGAACACTTATGCGGGAGTAGTTCAGCGGTAGAACGTCTCCTTGCCAAGGAGAAGGTCGAGAGTTCGAATCTCTTCTCCCGCTCCTGATGAAATCCCGGTCTCAAGCAGGTCGGGATTTTTTGTTGTGTGTGTTGCTATTCGCTTAAATCTTGCACAAGGCGGCGAAAGGCGAGTTTGTAATCAGCCAGCATATCATAGCGCGGGCTGCGACGAATCGTGTCGGGCGGGTCGGCTTGCTCAACTTGCGCAATCACGACGGGTTTGTGATGCGCTTTGAAATATTGGCAAGCCGCGTCAACCGCTTCATCCTTCAATGCCGCAGCCGAGAGCACATAAACCATATTGCGGCACTCGGTCAACGCCGGATGTACACCGCCGGCCCACTGCACATCATCCGGTTGATGCTCATGCAGCCACACAGCAATCCCCACTTTTTCAAGGTCGTGGGCAAGTTGATGGGCGATGTCGTGGTCGGCATTGGCGAAATTGATGTAAACCGTGTTTGAATTGAGCTTAAGGCGTTGATTCCCGGCGACTTGAACCGCATCCGGTTGTTGCAACCCATCGTGTAATTCCGTCCGCCCCATGCGGAAGATGGTCCCGCCGCAATCTGGGCATTCACCGCGAGTCGCAGGCATCCCGCGTCGTGTCCACACCGCTTGTGGATTTTCCATCTCATTCGATTGCTTGCAGCGCACACAATAGCCTTCGATCATCGGCCTCGCTCCATAATAGCTGAGATAGCATTGCCTTCTATGATAGAACATCTGTATGCTCAGATGCAAATCGAATTTCATGATTGGATGAAATTTTGAGCAGGTGATAAGAATACGTCCAATGAAATATGGTATCTGACTATTTGATTAATCGCTCAGATGCAAAGGACGACGGCAAGCGGCGACTAAAAATTTTCTTGGCGCTCTTGGCAAATTGGCGCTTCAAAATTCATGACGGATTGAGGTCGATAAATTCATCAAGGCGGAACAGATTCCAAAATGTCATGAGCGCTTGGCCGTCCCCCGCTTCAATCGTGAATAATCCACTTTCAAGAATTTCGTCCGGCGCGACGATGTGGTTGAGCACGAGGAGAATCGTCTCTTTATGTGCCATCTGTGCGACGACATCGGGGTTTTCTGCCGGGCCATATTCAATTGTTGCCTTGCCATCATCAATTACCGCATGAAAAACATCTTCATCGACATGCAATTCGACAGATAGTGTGATGCCTGTAGCTGCCTGAGGGCTGAAGACGGTCCGCATCGCCATAATCGCTGAGCCGATGGGAAATGTCGCATCATCCGGCGGTGGGACGGGTGCAAAATTCATTCCCCATACCGACAGCGCTTTGAAGGGTTCTTCAAGTTGTTTGCCGAGCGGAGTCAATTCATAAACGGTCGATGAAGCGGGGGGCGGCAACTTGCGTTGCGCAATCACTCCATTGGCTTCAAGGTCTTTGAGGCGATTCGCCAACAAATTCGTGCCAATACCGGGCAATGCGTTGAGTAAGTCGGTATACCGACGTGCGCCGGGAAGCATCTCGCGGATGATGAGCAACGTCCACCGTTCCCCGATGACATCAAGCGCATAAGCAGTCGAACAAGTTTGATTATAGCTTCGTTTTGTCATGCCCAGAAGTTTACAAAATCCAGACAAAATAATCAATAGTTCTTACTTGACATTTTCAAGTTTTCACTTTAAAAATATATAGTAAATAATGTGACAGATATGGTGTACACACTCACCATGAAGGAAAGGACGAAAGGACACAACAATGACAGCAGAACAGATCAAAGAAACGAGTCTCAAATTCTTTGACTCACTCAATCAAGGGGATATTAATGCGTGGTTAGCGACATTAGCGTCAGACGTCAAAACGTATGAGCCAGTTGGCACACCTGCCAATGAAGGACATGACGGGGTGATGCAATGGTTGCAGAATATGAGTCAACCCGTTGAGTCGATGACGATTACGGTTGATGAAATCTTTGTCGCGGGCAGGAGTGCCGCGATTCGTTGGTCGGGTCATGCTGTATTCAAAAATGGCAATACACTTGATTTCGCCGGGATTGATGTTCACGATTACAACGAAAATGGCAAAATCCAGACCGTCAAAGGCTACTTTGACCCGACACCGATGATGGAAGCAATGGGCGTGTAATGTCTGTTTTGATACAAGGAGAACTCAACATGAAACGCTCAATAGTTATGCTGATTTTGCTTATGGCAACGGCTGTATTCGCCGGAGTCGTGTTGGCACAAGATGATCGCACAGATGACGCGACGACTCCGGTTATGCTTGACCGCGCTGTGATTGCTGGTACGAGTCAATTATTCTTTGACTCGTTGAATGCAGGCGACATCGAGACATGGTTGACGACACTTGCCGAAGATGCCGTTAGTTTTGAGCCGGTTGGCACGCCGCCGAATGTCGGTCATGAAGGCTTGCTGGCATGGGTTGGTTCACAAGCTGGTTTCGAGTCGGTGACAACAAAAGTCAATGAAATCATCGTCGCCGGTAACAGCGCCGCAATATTGTGGACATCGACATTTGTATTGCCGGGTGGTGCGGAAATTGTGCTGGATGGTGTCGATGTACATGAGTATAACGATGCCGGTTTGATTCAAATTGTCGAGGGTTACTTCGACCCGTCGCCGATTTTTGCCGCAATAGAGTGACTAGTCGAGTCGGGTGAAGTGTAGGGAATTAGCGGGCACAAATGCTGATAAAACATTTGTGCTCTTGTGTTGTTTGTGCTTTAATCAAGGTCGTATCTGTACGGCAATGATCAGGATTTTCAAATGACTGAGATATTTAATGGCTTCCCCGAAGCGGGAATCGAATTTTTGCAACAACTCGCCGAGAACAACAATCGCGAGTGGTTCGAAGCCCACAAGTCGGAATACATCACGTATCTCCGTGAACCGGCGCAATTGTTTGTGGTCGCGCTCGGTGAAAAGTTGCAAGCCATTTCTGACGGCATCCATTATGACACGCGCACGAACGGCAGTGGGTCGTTGATGCGCATCAATCGGGATATTCGCTTTAGCAAAGACAAAACCCCTTATCACACGTATGTCACGGCGATGTTTTGGCAGGGCGCGGGCAAAAAAACCGAACATCCCGCTTTTGGTTTTCGTTTTTCGACGGATGAAGTTGGTTTGATGGCGGGGATGCACCACTTCAGCAAACCGATGCTCGCTGCTTATCGTGATGCCGTCGTCGATGACAAACTCGGCCCTGCGCTTGAAGCGGCGATTGAGAAGGTGACACAAGCGGGGGAATACACCATCGGTGGCGAACATTATAAACGGGTGCCACGCGGTTATGACGCTGAGCATCCACGTGCTGATTTGTTGCGCTATGCCGGGTTGCACGCCTTCACGACATCATTTGACCGTGCCGCATTGACGAGTCCTACACTTGTCGATGTTTGCTTTGAACATTGCCGCAATATGTCGCCGCTATTCGAATGGTTGGTGCGGGTGGATTCATCGCGATGATGCTAACTTGATTCATGCAACAAAAAAGGGACTGTGAAGAATGGGTGACTCAACAGTCCCTTTGCGCGATTCACATTCAATTATTTGTATTTGGTTGCGCTGCCATCAATACTCGATGTAACGCTTCCAAACATCCGGGCCAGAACCGACCGCCACGACCAGATAACTTGTACGTGGGGTCTTCGGCTCCCAACGTAACTTCATCCCGGCTTCGTTGGGCAGTCGGTTGCCTTTGCGATGATTACAGGCAGCACAAGCACAGGCCGTGTTCGTCCATGTATCTTTCCCGCCGCGAGATTTTGGCAAAATGTGGTCGATGGTGAAGTCACTCTTGCTGATGACTTTTCCTTTGGCGATTTTGCCGGGACGCACACCGCAGTAGATGCACACATAGTCGTCGCGGATGAGCACGCCTTTACGACTCCAATGCGCTTTCCTACGCGGCACATTGACATACGTGCGCAGCGCAATCACCGACGGCACAGGAAATTTGTCGCGAACGGTGCGGACGTAGTTGCCGCTTTGTTCGACAGCAATTGCTTTACCGGCGAGTATTAAATTAAGCGCACGCGGCACCGAGATAATGGACAGAGGCTCCCATGAACTCCCGTTCAAGAGCAGCACACGCCCCTGTAAGACACTGCTTGTCACGCTTTTCGCACCTCGTCAACTCACTAAAATTTTGTTTGCGTGATAATTCACAACCTTTATTATATACCAAATTCAGATTAAACGCTCGTTAAACAGACAAAATGTTCTCTTCAATACATGCGATTTCATAAAGGGGAGCACCGTGCCAACACCCATTGTACATTGTGACTTATGCGTGACGGACTCCCCGTATGGTTGATTGCGCAATCATCCAATTGATAGACCAATATTCCGCGAGATCTCTTACTCATGCTCCAGTTTGCTTTTAGCGACAAGTCTCACTCGAAGTGCTTTGATTTACGGTTCGGTTCTGTTCGGTAATTTGCGGGTCGTATATCGCTGTTGCTCAGGCAGTACACGACCTTGCCACAACTATTCGCCCAATCGGGCATGTTAAAACCTCCCTCCTGTATCACGGGCGATACCTGCTGCTTATGATGGACGACTCACGCCAACACGTTTGCGCGTGTCATCGTCACAATTGTTGAGGGCGGGGCTTTTCACCAACACGAGGGTTGGTTGCCCAGCAGCCGTGTTCGGTTGTTCCAATTCATAAATGGTTTCACCGGCGATGTATGCCAGTTCCCGCAGCCAACCGACCAATTCGGTCTTGCTCAACGTGGTGGCTTGTGCGACTCGGCCTTCGCTCACGGCGTTGTGAAGTTCATCGAGCGCCTCAAACAAATCCACCAGTCGCGCATCGTTGTAGAGCAATTTCAATTCGGGCTGGTTCATTTTTACCATCATGACACCTCTCATATCAGAAAACAGCCAGACAAATAAAAAGGGCGTGAGCCTTTGGTGGTTGGCCTCACGCCCTTGCGGGAACCGTGACCGGTTTCGGGGTGCGTCTCTTATGGAGCGAGACCCCTTTCGTGTGGGCAACCACCCGGCAGATTTAGATTACCGTCGTCCAATGTTATCGACAGCACACTGCTACCGTCCCAATCGCACAGGCGTGAATAACCGAGGGTCGTTTGTGCCATCGGTTGGACTCTGCGCGATGTTGCACAGAGTTGGGATAGGGCAAAGTGCGTGTGGTAAGCCGGGCGTAACGCGAGCATCGTTATGCTTCCTGTTTCATTGTTGTTTTGTCGAGCATGGCGATAATACTCTCGCCGGTGATGAAGACGCGCCGCATTCCTTCCGGTTTACTGACTTTCAGATGACCATGCTTCACCAAGCGTTTGAGGGTGCTCAAGCTAATCCCCAACGCTTCTGCGGCTTCCTGTCGTGAGTAAACATGTCCGGGTTCAATTTTGAGTTTAATAGGTTCTGCCATCGTTGTACCGCTTCCTTTCTGTTTTGCAGGTTACGGCCTATTTTTACCGAATATGCTCTGGAATGTATACAACATCCCCCGATTTGAGCAACGTATGATACAAATTTCAACATAGAGCCTAACATATTATTGAGGGGGCGTCAAGCATTATAAAGGTTATTAAAGGATTTTGATTGCCTTTAGCGGGTTTTTACGGGTCAGAAGAGTGAGGGTTGACATCACAAAGCAGACGGCGCATAATATCGGCGTCATATTCAAAAGCGTTGACGGAGACAGTCCACAATGTCGCGCTGGCAGAGAGCCGGGGTCGTCGGCTGCAAGCCCCGGTCAGCAGCAATTTGTGGAATTCACTCCTGAGCCGACGGGTGAACGCTCATGATGAGTCAGTAGTCTGCTCCGCATAGCCGGCGTTAAAGGCATCAATGAGGTGGGCTGTTTGATACGGTCAACTAGGGTGGTATCGCGGGAGATATGTACGCTCTCGTCCCTGATATGCGGGACGAGGGCGTTTTTGTTTGTAGGTGAAAGGCGAAATGATGCTCGAACAATTAGAACAACAGCGCACGGATGCGTTGGCCGAGCTTGAAACCGTCGACGACAGCGACGCATTGCACGAGTGGTACATCAAATATCTCGGCAAAAAGGGCGCCGTGACGTTGATGCTGCGCAGCACCGGCCAATTGCCGCCAGAAGAACGTGCGAATTTCGGCAAACGCGCCAACGAAATCAAGCATTTACTCAACGAGGCCTATGCCCAACGCGAGCAAGCTGTGCGTCAACAAGAACTGGCTGCCGATTTGGAGAGCGATGCGCTCGATGTGACGCTGCCCGGTCGTCCGCGTACTCTTGGTGGTATCCATCCCGTCACACAAACTCATCGCGAATTTTACACGATATGGGCCGATATGGGCTTTCAGGTCTTCACGAGTCGCGATGTCGAAACCGACGAGTACAATTTCCAATTGCTCAACTTCCCGCCCGACCACCCGGCACGCGATATGCAGGATTCGTTTTACACCACCGACGACGGCGTCATCTTGCGCACACACACATCGCCGGGGCAAATCCACGCCATGCGGCAGCTCGGCGAAAACGGCACGCAACCCGTGCGCGTGATTCTGCCGGGCATGTGTTATCGTTACGAGCAAATCACGGCGCGCAGCGAAGTGCAATTCACACAGGTCGAGGGGTTGGCCGTGGGGCGCAAGATTCGCATGAGCGACCTGAAAGGCACGATTGCCGCCTTTGCCAAGCGCATGTTCGGGCAAAATGTCTCGGTGCGCTTTCGCGCGTCGTACTTCCCCTTCACCGAGCCGAGCATGGAAGTCGATGTCGAGTGCTTCTTGTGCGATGCGCAGGGTTGCAATGTCTGCAAATATACCGGCTGGTTGGAAATTGCCGGTAGCGGCATGGTGCATCCGACCGTGCTGCGCAATGGCGGTTATGACCCAACGGTGTGGAGCGGATTCGCGTTCGGCATGGGGCCGGAGCGCATCACGATGCTGCGGCACGGCATCAACGATATTCGTTATTTTTGGAGCAACGACCTGCGTTTCCTTGAGCAGTTCTAAAGTTTGACATTAAATTCGGAGCGTGAACAATGCTTGTACCGATTTCGTGGTTGAAAGATTTTGTCGAGATTGATATTCCCGTCGAGTTGTTGGCCGAACGGCTGACCCTCGCCGGATTAGAAGTGGCGCACATCCACTATATCGGCGTGCCACAACAGCAAGTTGACGGCGTGAATTGGCCGACGTCCGACCATCTCGTGTGGGACAGAGAGAAGCTCGTGCTCGGCGCGATTCGAGAGATCAAAGCCCATCCCGATGCCGACCGACTCGTGCTAGCGATGGTCGATTATGGCGGCGATGCGTTGGAGCAATGCGTCACCGGGGCGCCGAATCTGTTCGCGTATAAAGATCAGGGCAAGCTAGAGACTCCGTTGTGGACGGCGTTCGCACACGAAGGCGCGACCGTTTGGGATGGGCACAGCGATGAGCGCAAGCTGATGACGCTCAAAGGGCGCAAGCTGCGCGGTATCTACAACAAGAGCATGGTGTGTTCGGAGAAAGAACTCGGCATCAGCGAAGAGCACGAAGGCATCATCCTGCTCGACCCACGCGATGATTATGTGCCGGGCACGCCGTTGCAAGATGTGCTCGGCGATGTCGTCCTCGACATCGAATTGACGCCGAATCTTGCGCGGTGCTTCAGCATTCTCGGTGTGGCGCGAGAAGTCGCCGCCTTGCTCGACAAACCGTTGCGCGAACCGTCTTATGATGTCGTCGCCGAGGGCGCCTCGATTCAAGGCGCGGTCACGCTCGAAATTCGTGAGCCGGAACTCAACCCGCGATTCACCTTCGCCTTGCTGCGCGACACGACGACACAACCCTCGCCGGAGTTGATGCAGCGTCGGCTCAAACTCGTCGGGCAGCGCCCCATCAATAATATCGTCGATGTCACCAATTACATCACCTTCGAGATCGGGCAGCCGCTTCATGCCTACGATTACGACAAACTCGTCGCACGCGCCGCGGGCAAAGCCCCGCACATCATCACACGGCTTGCTGAAGCGGGCGAAGCACTCGAAACACTCGATGAAGTCAAGCGCGAACTCGACGCGCACAACATTCTCGTGTGCGATGAACGCGGCATTCTCGGTCTTGGCGGGGTTATCGGCGGCGCTGAGACCGAGATCAGCGACGCGACGCACAACGTTTTGCTCGAAGCCGCCAATTGGAATTTCATCAACATCCGCCGCACGATGCAATCACAAAAAGTCTTCACCGACGCAGGCACGCGCTTCAGTCGCGGCGTGCATCCGAGCCAAGCGATTCTCGGCGTGCAACGCGGCATCGAATTGATGCGGCAGACCGGCGGCGGTCAGGTTGCGCAGGGTATTATCGACGAGTATCCGCTGCAACCGGAGACCGTTCACGTTGATTTGCCGGTCAGCGAAGTGCAACGCTTGCTCGGCATGACCTTCACCGTCGAGACGGCTGCCGATATATTGCGCCGTCTCTTGTTCGATGTCGAGATTGACGGCGACACCTTACATGTCACGGTGCCCGACCACCGGTTGGACATCAACAGCGATGCCGTCATCGGGCAGGCCGACCTCATCGAAGAGATTGCCCGTATTTATGGCTACGACAAGATTCCCTCGACGATTATCGGCGATGACATGCCGCCGCAAGTCGGCAACCCCGATTTGATGCTTGAAGACGCCACCCGCGATTTGCTGGCGAAGCTCGGCCTGCGCGAGACGATCAATTATCGCTTTACATCGCCGGAGCGCGAAGCCCTATTGATCCCCGATGGCATGGAGTCGAGTTTGCCGGAGGGCGATTATGTCGTCATACGCAATCCGATTTCGTCCGACAAAACGGTGTTGCGCAAAACCTTGTTGGCGAATTTGCTCGAAACCGCGCAAGTCAATGCGCGGTTCAACACGCGGCAGCAACTGTTTGAAATCGGGCGCGTGTATCTCAAGCGCGGCGATGTGCTGCCCGACGAAGTGCGTCAGCTCGCGATTTTGCTGACCGGCCCGCGCAATGCGAGCGGTTGGATGGATGGCAATGATAACGCTTTGATGGATTTCTACGATGTCAAAGGCGTCGTCGAAGGCTTAGTCGCGGGGTTGCATTTGGCCGATGTGGCATATTGCCGCAATGATGACCCGGCGTCGCGACACACATCATTTCATCCCAAACGGTCGGCGCTCTTTTATCTCGGCGGCGAACGCGCCGGTGTCTTTGGCGAGTTGCATCCACAAGTCGCGCAGCGTTTTGGTCTCGTCGATGCGCCGGTGTTGGCAGGTGTGTTCGATCTCGATAAGTTATTTGCGTCGGTGCAGGATCGTCACCTTGTCCGCGAATTGCCGACGACCCCGCCGATTTTGCAAGATATTGCGATTGTCGTCGATGCCGATGTTGAGTCGGCAAAACTTGAGCGCGTGATTGCACAGGCCGGTGGCGATTTGCTCAAAGATATTCAGTTGTTCGATGTTTATCAAGGTGACCCCTTGCCGGAAGGTCGCAAAAGCCTCGCCTATCATCTCGTCTATCAAACCAACGACCGCACGCTCAAAGATAAGGAAGTCGCCAAGGTACATCAACGCATCATCAAGACGGTGCAAAATCGAGTCGCGGGCGCTGAAGTGCGGATGTAAAAGTTATATGCGTCCATAAAGCCGACCGCCGAACTCGCGCACAAGGTCGTCGTCGAGATGGTCGGCATATTGGGCGACGACCGAAATGATATTCTCGATCTCCACCGGGTCGAGGCCCTCTAACGGGCGTTCGCTGAAGACGAAGACGACATCGAGATACAAACCGAGCGCCGCGTTTTTCATCTGCAAATTGAGTTCGAGTAGATGACGATACAAGGGCAGCAAATTGGTGTAGGGCAGATTGATGATCGGCGAGAGCACTTGTAGGAAGCCACTGCCTTCTGCATCTTGCTGCCCGACATAGACTTCAATCGTGGCGGAACCTTGTCTGAACGTCCACCCGAAGCCATTTTCGACCGGGATACGCGAATCCTGAACATTCACACCGAGTTTCGCGAGTTTTTCTTCCACGTTGCGGGCGTGGTCTTCGAGTCGTCTATCGGGTTTCCTCGGCCCACCACGAAAGTTGAACATCATTTTTCCCTTCTACTCATCCTCAAGCAAAGGTGTGTCAGGTTGTCAGCGTGTCAGGTGCTGAGAAGCTGACCACCTAATAGCTGACATGCTTTTGTTGCGGCAGTTGCGGCAGTTGCGGCAGTGACAACAGGGCACTTGGCTTTTCACTTTCTACTTTTCACTTTTCACCCCACAAAAAGCCTACCACAAAGCGGACACCTTGTGTTGACAAAAAGGTAAACTTTTTCGCAACATGTTCAAAAGTTATCGCGAGATAGGGGCGTTGTAGTCGCGGCCACAGCGCAAGCAGCGTTGGTCATGAAATCCAACGTATGCTTCGCAGTGTGGGCAAGCCGTCTCGGTTTCGATGTGGAAACGCGATTGGGGCCGGGCGATGCGCTGCTTGTTCACCGCGTGAGGGAGTATCGCGCCGCAAAGCTCGCAGTAAAAGAATCCTTCGTCCACAGCACGGCTGCTGAAGCCACAGTGGGGGCAGTAAGCCCGATTGCTGTCGAATTGAAAATCGCGCACGAATCCCTCAACCGCTTCGCGAATTGCGGCGATCAAGACGCCGTGGACATGATCGGAATTGCGACTTATGTTGCGCGTCAACATGCCTAGCAAATAATTGCCCTCGTCGAAAATCGGGTCGCCGCCTGCGTCCGGCAAACGAGTGATGGTTGTCGCGAACCAATGGCGTGCCATTTGACGTTTTGTCGGGCGTTGCCGACCGGTGATAACCTCGCCGCG
Organism: Chloroflexota bacterium; assembly: GCA_003695675.1. Taxonomy (GTDB): domain Bacteria; phylum Chloroflexota; class Anaerolineae; order Aggregatilineales; family Phototrophicaceae. The sequence continues at coordinate 2,245 of RFIA01000375.1, read as the reverse complement.
ATAGGGCAGAACGCGCAAAAATGCGTCATCCGGGACATTGCGCATTTGGCTGTGTGGCCACAATTCGGCCACTTGATAATCGACTTGGATCAAGGCGAGATCCATCGATGGGAATGAGCGCACGACCTTTCCTTGAATGCGGTGTCCCGGTTGAAGCTCGACCGTGACACTTTGCAAACTACCGACAAGATGTCTCGTCGTGGCGATCAATCCGTTCTTTGTGATGAAGAAGCCGGTGCCCGGTCGTGTCGCTGTATTGAAGATGCCGACAATCTGGCGGTCTATCGCGCCTTGATTGAATTGAAGCGGTTGCATCGAATCATTGGTGTCGCGTCGCGGTAGGGGGCCGGTTCCTAGACGATGCGAATGATCGATGTCCGACGGCGTGGCCGGACGACCGTGATTGGGAACGCCGCCGTCGGGAAACGGGATATTGGGATCCGGCGGCGTCGGCACGCCGGGCGACCGCATATCGGGCGGTGGCGGTTGGTTGGCCGGTTGTGGCCCCTTGATGACGGGTTTTTGTGGTTGTGCTGGTGTCGGCGGTGACGGTAACGATGTGTCTACACCGCGAAATCTTTCCCACGCTTGGCGAATACCCGGATGATGCGGCGCCAACTCATAAGCCTGACGATAGCAATTTGCTTTATCGTTGGGGTCTTGCTCATAAGTTGCCAGCCACCAATACCCGACGGCGCGGTCTTGCGCAGGCACGTCTGTTTGTCGAACACCGATGCGCAGCAGTCGCATCCCTTCGACAATATTGCCCTGTTGAATATGCGTGATGCCTTCTCGAATGGTTTCAGACGCCATTGTGACAAATTCCTGATATACGACAAAACAATATCGAGACCATCTTTGTAATTATAACATCAGATGAATGGCAGACTACTCGATTCGCACCCACTCTGTGTTGGAATCTTGTTGCTCCGGTGGCCGGACGACTTGTATCCATGTGTTGCCGGGTTTGAAATACATCAGGTTTTCACCATCGATTGTTCGCAAGCTAATCAGACTTTCGCGGGTTGGGCGTCGCCATTGCACCCGATATTGGCGTCCGTCGCGCAGGAGGATGCCTTCGCCCTCGAACCACAATTGCATCTCGATGCTGTAACTCACATTGTCTTGGAAGACGCTCTCGACAATATCGGTGAAGCGATGATTGGCGAACAGAATCAACACATTCGCAGCGCTCACCTGTTCGCCCGTATTCGCGTCGAGATGCGCTTCGCCATCGCTGAAGCGCAAGTAACGGTTGCTTGCTGCGTCATAATCCCAACGCACACGAGTGGCCATATATCGAATGTCGGCGCTATGTGCTGCGCCATCGTCTGCTGGCGGCGCTTCTTCTAAAAATGCCATGCCGCGCAATGTCGGCGTGGTGTTGACGCCGTCTTGCGTCGCTAATTGTGAAAGCGCTTCGAGGTTGACGAACATATTGTGGGGGACGGGGATGTTCTCGTCGCGCCAATAATATGGCAGGCCGAAGAGCACGCCTTTGTAGGCGCGGTCGGCAAATTCGGACGTGTTGATATATTCCTCGACGCCGATGCTCGCGCCGGAAAAGGCCAGCAAACCTTGATACATCGGCACCAATTCGTAATCGATCAACCGGGCGCTGCGCACCGAACCGACTCGCTGCGGCATATTGCTATAAAAAACGCCGGAGAAGCGCGTCAGGCCACCTTCGGCATAATGTTCAAAGACGAGGTCTGCCGCGCCGATACCGGCTTGTGGCCGTACCAATGGCGGCGCGTTAGAAATTTTGGCGATGACCGGGCGCCGCGCGAGGAGCGAAACATCATCGACCCGAAGCCCCGTCAGTGGATTGACGTCGGGCGGGTAGATTTCTGGGCCAATCGCGCCTGCGCGTATGGGGCTTTCTGTCGCTGGGCGTGTCGCGGGCGGCGCTAATGTCGATTGCGCTGTTGTCGTTGGGGGCAATGGGAGCGGCGTCGAAGCCAATGCGGAGAAACACGCGCTCACGAACAGCATGAGGCCTGCCAGTAAAACGAGTCGAATAGGCCGCCGAATCATGTGGGTTATTGGAATAGTCCTCTTTATGTTTTGCTTTCGTTCCATGTATGTGCCGGCCATTACAGCATAATCGGCTCCGGCTTTCTGTGCAAGAGCGATGAATCTGAATGCCTAGGTTGTGTTGACATTTCATAGATTGATGCGGAATCAAGTGACGCCAACGCAGAGCAATCGTTCCGTTGGGGCATTGCGTGCAATGCCCTGAAGG
>RFIA01000374.1 GCA_003695675.1 Chloroflexota bacterium | reverse complement strand
CCTTCAGGGCATTGCACGCAATGCCCCAACGGAACGATTGCTCTGCGTTGGCGTCACTTGATTCCGCATCAATCTATGAAATGTCAACACAACCTAGGCGACCGTATACGAAAGATGGTGAATCTATTCTATCGCATGATCGTCTCGAATTGCTTACATATTCGGATACAAATTGTTTGCAAGATTTCGCCCGCATACGCGTGTATCGCCTTTTCTCATTTTTTTGTACAATTCCCTATAAATAGAGTGCGTTCGGGTTTTGGGGCGAACCTGCCCTCATTTCCGAATACATGTGCTGAGTAGTTAAATTGTCAAAAGAGGAAAGGAGAAGCAACTTGATGCTGAAAAGGAAGTGGTTCGTTCTCATATTGCTTGTGATGATGTGGATGGTCAGCGTCGCACAGGCGCAAGATATTCAACAACCGCCGCCGATTGAACCGAATGAGAATACTGTCATCGACCCCAACGCCAATATTACATGGCCGCCGCCGATTTATGTCATGCGTGGCACACAGTTTCCGATTTTGGGGTCGGCCAATTTGCCGGATATGACGAATTTCTTCGTTGAGTACCGCCCCATCAATAATGACTTGACCGTGCCCGACCCGGCAGCGCCGTGGTTCCCCGCCTTGCTGCCGAACACCGCCGCGATTCAAAATGACATTCTCGGCACATGGGACACGACAACCGCGCCTGACGGTTTGTATGAATTGCGCCTGACGGTCAATCGCAGCAGTGGTATACCGGTGACCTTCCGCGTCAGCCCGGTGCGCGTCGAAAATAACCCGCCGCAACAAGTCGTGCCGCAGCTTCAACCGACTGTTGCGCCGCCGCCGACGCTTGCACCACCCCCGACTCAACCGCCATCACCGACGCCCGTCCCAACTGTTGACCAGACGCCGCGGGTGACACCGGCGAGTGTCAACGTCAATGTGCGCAATGGCGACAGCACGGCGCATCCGCGCGTAGGATCGTTGCTCGTCGGTCAAGAAGCGCGTATTCTCGGCATTAGCAGCACCGGTTCCGGTTGGTATTTGATCGAACTGCCGAACGGTAGACGTGGATGGGTGGCGCCATTCGTCGTGACGACAGCCGGCGATCTAAGCAACCTGCCCTTCTTCAACCCACCGCCACCGCCACCGACCGCAACGCCGTCACCGACACCGATACCGACTGTCGCTTCACAAGTCAATCTGCGTTCGACCGGGCAGGCGCTGCGACCGGAACAACCGGTCTGTAACGAAGAATTCTCGGTGCGCGTCAATATCAACAACAATGGCACACAAACCAGCGGCCAATTCGATGTTCGCGCACGAGACCGCCACGTCGCATCGGGCACAGAAACTGCATCGAATACGGTCACGGTGCCCCCACTCGCACCGGGTGCTGACTTCCTTGTAGACATCAAGTTGACCGTCTCGACATTCTTCAACGAAGAACACGAAGTGCGCGTCAATATTGACCGCGGCAATCAAGTGCCGGAATTGAGTGAAGACGACAATCGTGTCACCTTCACATACACACTCGACCAAGGCAGTTGTTAGTCATCGTCCGACGATGAGTGGTTTGAACAGGGTGGCGCATGTGCCATCCTGTTTTTTTATATCAGGACTTACGCAGTGCGGAGCATTTATGCTCTGATTGCCTCGTGATTTCTGAACAGCCTAAGTCCTGTATTATGCTTAATTCTCGCGTCGAGAATTTGGGCAACAGTCCTGATACCGGCTATAATACGGTCATGCTTGATACTCGGCTTCTTACTGAAAGGACTTTCTTTCATGGCTTCTTCAGCACGAGCTTTAACGCAACAGGCCTTTGACAGCGGCGACGGTGTCGTCCGCCTTGCGCCGACGTGGGTGCCGCGTTCGTTTTGTGTGCCCGGACGTCGCCTGCGCCTCGACACCCGCGACCTATACGCCCTGGGTGCAGATCGTGGCGGAATCGATGAACGTTGGTTTTCCTCGACAATTGCGGCAGACAACGGCCCCGGCACACCCGAAGACGAAGGCTTGAGTTACATCTATCTCGACGACGACAACAAAGTCACACTGCGCGATGCTCTTGACGAAATGGGGGCGGATATTCTCGGCCAAGATGTCATCGACGAATATGGCGGATGGGTGATGTACAGCAAGTTCTTCGACAATATGTACCCCTTGCCGCATCATGTCCATCCAGACGATGATTATGTCGCGCCACTTGGCCTGCGCGGCAAACCGGAAGCCTACTTTTATCCGCCGCAGTACAACTTCGCCCTCAATGAATATCCGTACACCTTCTTCGGTCTCGAACCGGGCACAACGAAACAGCAGGTCGTCGAGTGTCTAAAACGTTGGAACGATGGCGACAACGGCATCCTCGAACTCTCGAAAGCCTATCGTCTTGTGCCGGGCACCGGTTGGTATGTGCCGCCGGGCGTCTTGCACGCGCCGGGAACCTTGTGTACGTATGAGCCGCAACGGGCGAGCGATGTCTATTCGATGTGGCAGTCGCTCGTCGGGGATTATCAAGTCGTTGACCGGTCGCTGCTCGTCAATATCGTGCCAGAAGGTAAACACGATGATTACGACACCATCATGGCCATGCTCGATTGGGAAGCCAATGTCGATCCTGAATTCGAGAAACATTATCATCTCAAACCGCGGCCATCTCGCAGCGACGCCGGTTATGACGAGTTGTGGATTACGTATGGCAACCCCTACTTCAGCGCCAAAGAGTTGACCGTCCATCCCGGGCATACCGTGACCATCACCGAACCGTATGCTTACGGCCTCATCTGTGTACAGGGGTATGGCAAGTTCGGCAAATTCCAGATTTCATCGCCGTCCAAGATTCGTTTCGGCGAAATGACCGAAGATGAATTTTTCGTCAGTGCAGAGGCAGCACGCAGCGGTATCACCATCAGCAATCACAGCACGACGGAGCCGCTCGTCATTCTCAAACATTTCAATCCGGGTCACCCCGATATGCCACAGGAGATTTAACATGGCGGAAGTCAATTATAGACACGAACTCGTCGGCGCATTCGGCGACCCTATCGATGAGAATCCAACCGGTATCATGATGGAAGCGGCCTTTGAAGCACTCAATTTGCCATGGCGCTATCAATTGCTGCATGTCGTCGAGGAAGCGCTGCCAGACGCAGTGCGCGGTGTGCGTGCGCTCGGCTTTCAGGGCTTCAATTGCACGATACCGCACAAAGTCGCCGTCATGCGCCATCTCGATGATATTGCGCCGGACGCGCGACTCATCGGCGCCGTCAATACCGTGCGGCGCGAAGGCAACGCCTTCATCGGCGAGAATACTGATGGCAAGGGCTTTCTGCGCGGTATCCGCGAAGATGCCGGTCTTGACCCGGCGGGCAAACGCATCGTCGTACTCGGCGCAGGAGGCGCCTCGCGTGCCGTGACGGTCGAACTCGCGTTGGCTGGCGCTGCGGAACTCATCGTCGTCAATCGTACTGTGCAGCGCGGCCAACAACTCGCACAACATCTCAACGACAAGACCGACACAACCGCCCGCTTCCGCCCATGGTCAGAAACACTCGTCATCCCCAATGATGTCGATGTGCTCGTCAATGCGACATCTATCGGTTTGTATCCTGATGTCGATGCGATGCCCGATGTTGACCTGAGCCACGCGAGGGATGATATGCTCGTGTGCGACGCGATTCCTAATCCGCCGGAGACACCGCTCATCAAGACGGCGGCGGCGCGTGGCCTGCCGACGCTCAACGGCTTGTCGATGCTCGTGTATCAAGGCGTGACGGCCTTCAAAATGTGGACAGGGCAAGACCCGCCCGAAGACGTGATGAAAAGCGCGTTGCAACAGGCATTCGGTTTGTGATGATTTGTAAATTTGTCGAGGCATTTGCGAAGCGCCCCGACAATCTGCGTTAAGTTTTTGCTTTTTCTTTGCGATCTTCGCGTCTTTGCGGTTGATCCATTCTATTTTCAAGGGAGATTTATGCAGCTCAACACCACAACAGCACTCATCACCGGCGGCGCGTCGGGACTCGGCGAAGCCTGTGCGCGGCGCTTCGTCGCTGCCGGAGCACACGTCGTCTTGCTCGATTTGAACAGCGAACGCGGTGTCTCGCTCGCGGCAGAATTGGGCGACAACGCCCGTTTCGTCAAGACGGATGTCACGAGCGAAAACGATGTGCAGGCCGCGATTGATGTCGCCGTCGAAGCCTTTGGCTCAATCGAAGTGGTCATGAATTGCGCCGGTGTCGCGATTGCGAAACGCACACTCGGTCGAGACGGCCCGCACGAGCTTGATGCCTTCACGAAAGTGATTCAAATCAACCTGATCGGCACATTCAATGTGATTCGCCTCGCGGCGGCGGCGATAGCAGGCAATCAGCCGAATGACGAAGGCGAACGCGGCGTCATCATCAACACGGCGTCGGTCGCGGCTTTCGACGGACAAGTCGGGCAAGCCGCGTATTCGGCATCGAAAGGCGGCGTAGTCGGCATGACGTTGCCCATCGCCCGTGAATTCGCCCGCTTCGGCATCCGCGTCATGACGATTGCGCCCGGCATCTTCGACACACCGATGATGGCTGGTTTGCCCGAAGCCGCCCGCGAGTCACTCGCTCAACAGGTGCCCTTTCCGCCACGCTTGGGGCGTCCGGCGGAATACGCGCAGCTTGCGCAAGCCATCATCGAAAATCCGATGCTCAACGGCGAAGTCATTCGATTGGACGGTGCGATTCGGATGGCAGCCAACTGATGAGGTCTTAAAAATGGCCTCTTCAGGCCTGTTTCTATTTTAAAGTGGTCGTTAGTCCAATATGCCCATGATTTGGCCATCTTGGACGACCAAACGACGATGACCAATCAGTATCGAAAGCACGAGTATCCCCAAATGCTCAAACCGGATAAGACAATCATTGCGGAAGCTGCCAGCGTATCGCGCATTTTGTCGAAGCGACTGAAGTCGCGTGTGTGGCGGATTTCGACGACATCTACGATTTGAAAACCGTGTGTGTCGGCGATGGCACACGCCTACGCAATTTGCTGCTCGACGCTGGTCTCGTCTTCAGCCAAGTGATGTTTGGAAATAGCTGCCCAGATTAGGGCGCGGGAACGATACATGCTACCCGAACTCTTTGGCTTTGCGACTTTGACTTTTTGACTAGCATCTTTTCCTGCAACACTCATAATCGTTCTGCTATACTCACAAGCAAAATATACACAAAACCAACTAATATTCTGTTTCAATTCCTCGTTCGGAAATGTGATCATTCAAGCCAAGGTTGGCCGTCAACGCGATGAACGGCTCGCCAGTTTCAATTCCTCGTTCGGAAATGTGATCATTCAAGCCGTGAACACTGTTCGACAATCGGTGTTCATTGTATGTTTCAATTCCTCGTTCGGAAATGTGATCATTCAAGCGTCAAAATTAGGTGGCGTCATGATTTGTCTCCCATTGTTTCAATTCCTCGTTCGGAAATGTGATCATTCAAGCTTATCTATGCGCCGGGAGACCGGGCATGGGCAAAAGGTTTCAATTCCTCGTTCGGAAATGTGATCATTCAAGCGAGGATTTTATCGATGGAATCGAAGGCACGTATCAAGTTTCAATTCCTCGTTCGGAAATGTGATCATTCAAGCAGCGTATTCGAGAAACGCTGGCGAATACACAGAACAGTTTCAATTCCTCGTTCGGAAATGTGATCATTCAAGCACCCTCACTCGGATTTTATCGCCCGTTGCTGAACGGTTTCAATTCCTCGTTCGGAAATGTGATCATTCAAGCACTTTTCCACGCTCCTCAAGTCGCGGCCTTATATCGTTTCAATTCCTCGTTCGGAAATGTGATCATTCAAGCTTTGCGCGGCAATGTCCAGTGACAACCGCAATTCTTTGTTTCAATTCCTCGTTCGGAAATGTGATCATTCAAGCGACGCCCTCGACATCAATCACGCCGCCGAGCTGCGTTTCAATTCCTCGTTCGAAAATGTGATCATTCAAGCCAACGCATTGAGATATAATTGCCGCGTGAGCGCGAGTTTCAATTCCTCGTTCGGAAATGTGATCATTCAAGCTGCGGAAATGCGTCCCATTTTGGCAATTTCCGCATGTTTCAATTCCTCGTTCGGAAATGTGATCATTCAAGCTCGGTGCTGACGCCGTATGCCGAGCAGAAAAGCGTG
>RFIA01000373.1 GCA_003695675.1 Chloroflexota bacterium | reverse complement strand
CCTTCAGGGCATTGCACGCAATGCCCCAACGGAACGATTGCTCTGCGTTGGCGTCACTTGATTCCGCATCAATCTATGAAATGTCAACACAACCTAGTCAGCAATTCAACCTGTCAGCTTGTGTTGACTACTGATGGCTGAAAGGCGTTGTGTGCCTGACAATCTGAAGGTCAATTTTCAATATTACATCAATCAACAAGCAGCATCCATTAATCCTATGCCGGTTCTGCATCGGTTTCTTCTTGCAATTCGGCGATGGGATATGTGTTCTCACAGTGTATACATTTTGCTGTTTTCTTCGATTGTTCGACCAGCAGATGCCCACAATTGGGACAAGGTTGCTTCAGAGGACGCTTCCAACTTGTGAAGTCACATTCTGGGTAGCGCGAACAGCCATAGAAGGTGCGTCTTTTACGAGACTTGCGAACGACAAGTTCGCCACCATGTTCTTCGCCACATATTGGGCAGGCAATATCCATGTACTCAACCCACGGTTCTGTATAGCGGCAATCCGGGTAATTGGAACACCCGATGAATTTGCCGTAACGTCCGTACCGAATGATGAGAGGGTGTCCTGATTCTGGACAATCGCGCCCGACATATTCATCTTTCTGGATTTTCGGCATCTTTTCACGAGCCACATTGAGTTCCTGCTCAAATGGCTTATAGAACTTGGCCAACATCGGTTGCCATTCCATCTTGCCTTCTGCGATGGCGTCGAGTTGGTCTTCCATCGTTGCGGTGAATTGATAATTCATGATGTCTGGGAAGAACTCAACCAGCAAGTCATTGACGGTTTTGCCAATTTCTGTCGGAATCAGTCGTTTGTCTTCTTTTATCACATATTCACGATCTTGTATGACCGCTACCGTTGGTGCATACGTGCTGGGTCGCCCGATGCCGTATTCCTCCAATGTTCGGACAAGACTAGCTTCGGTATAGCGAGGTGGCGGTTGTGTGAAGTGTTGTTCCGGCAACAACCGCAGCAACTTGAGCAATTCGTCTACCACAAGTTCTGGTAAAACGCGGTCTTCATCGTCGTCAGATTGTGCATCTTCGTCGCGTGTTTCTTCATACAACGCGAGGAAGCCCTTGAATTTGATGGTGCTGCCAGAAACCCGGAATTGATAGGGCATATCATCGTTGGACAATCCAGCAGCAATATCAACTCGTAAGGTGTTATAAACCGCGTTCGCCATTTGGCTGGCGACAAATCGCTGCCAGATGAGCATATACAAGCGATATTGTTCGCGCGAGAGTATGTCTTTAAGGCTTTCCGGCGTGCGCATGACGCTCGTCGGACGGATAGCTTCGTGTGCCTCTTGGGCACCTTTGGCCTTGGTTTTATACTTCGGCGGTTTAGCTGGCAAATAATCTTTACCGTATTGCTTTACCACATAATCTCGCGCTTCTTTTTGTGCCTGTTCCGAAACCGCGACGCTATCAGTACGCATGTATGTGATCAGGCCGACAGCGCCTTGCCCGTCAAGTGGAATGCCTTCATACAACTGCTGCGCGATAGTCATCGTGCGGCGGGCTGTGAAACCAAGTCGTCGCGATGCCTCTTGCTGCAACGTGCTGGTTGTGAAGGGAGCTGCCGGTTTGCGCTGGCGCGTGCCGTGCTTGACATTGGCGACGCGATAAATGCTCTTTTCCAGAATTTCGAGATGTGGTTTGACATCTTCTTCGCTGCCGAAAGCAACATCCTCTTGATTGATTTTGTGCAAACGGGCGATGAATGGATTGGGTTTCCCTTTGCCGTTGGCCGACTGTTGTTGTAATTCAGCGTCGAGCGTCCAATATTCTTCCGGGACAAAGGCTTCGATTTCGCGCTCGCGGTCAACGACCATGCGTACCGCGATGCTTTGTACTCGTCCGGCAGAAAGTTGATTGCGAACTTTTTCCCACAATAATTCGGTGATGTTATACCCGACGAGGCGATCTAAAATGCGTCGCGCTTGCTGGGCATTGACGAGATTCATGTTGATGCCGCGTGGATGCGAAAAAGCCTCGTGTACAGCCTTGTCGGTAATCTCATGAAAAACGACTCGTTTGACAACCTCTTCGTTCATGTCTGTCGCCGCGATAAGATGCCACGCAATCGCCTCGCCTTCGCGGTCGGGGTCTGTCGCGAGATAAATTTCCTGCGCATCGCTAACAATTTCTTTCAATTCTTTGACAATAGCGCGTTTGTCGTTTGGGACGCGATATTTCGGCTCGAAGTTGTTTTCGACATCGACCGAAAGTTGCGAAACGAGCAAATCCCTCACATGGCCGCGTGATGCCGTGACGGTGTAATCTTTGCCGAGAAAATTGCCGACGCTGCGTGCTTTGGCGGGCGACTCGACAATCACAACTTTGCCGGTCGATGCTTTTTTCCTACTTTTGCTCTTCTTTGAGCGCTTCGGTTTCTCAATCTTCTCCGGTTTTGGCACATGTTCATGTGCTTCTGTCGCCCCCATGCGGAAAAGTGTTGTCCCACAGACCGGGCACTTTCCTTTGGTGCCCGGTGTGCCTGTACGGGTATAGACGGCTTCGGGATTTTCCATATCCCGTTTGCTTTTGCATTTGACGCAATACGCTTGCGTTTTATTGCTCATCAGGCTTCCTCAATAGTTGGCAGATAGTGTGTCTTGCTTGTACGTGCGGAGCATTTATTCTTTGGTTGCTCAGTGAATTTCTGAATGCGTAAGTCTTGATTTATAGATATTTGCCGTTCTGTATCGCGCGCAATTGTTGGACGACCTCTTTCACATCCTGCGATTGGTCTCGATGGCAGATAAAGAGCACATCGTCTGTGTCTACGACGACAAGGTCTTTAACACCAATCGTTACTGTCAACTTGTCACTGTATACGAGGGTGCGCCGTGTGTCAACAATCATGCTGTCTTGATTCACACCTTTGAAGTAATTTCCGTTTTCGTCGAGCGTGAGCACTTCGAATAGTGATGCCCAACTCCCAATATCACTCCAACCCATGTCTACCGGAATCACAGCCATGCGTTCTGCGTGTTCCATAATCGCATAATCGAGCGAAATATTGGGCATTCTGTCCCAAACTTCAGCCAGCGTTGCTTTGAATTTTGGCGTGCCAATCGTCGGCGATAGTTCTTGCAACAGGCCATACATCGCGGGTTGTTGCCGGTAAAATTCGCGCATGGCCTGTTCGCTACGCCAGATGAACATGCCTGAATTCCATGAATACTCTCCAGACGCTAAAAATTGTTGCGCTTTCTCCCGATTGGGTTTCTCAGTAAAGCCGCGAGAATGATAGCAAGTATAACCCCGCACCTCTCCCAGCACGTCACCCTGTCGAATATATCCAAACCCCGTGGCCGCAACTGTCGGTGTGATACCGAGCGTGACGATATAATTTTGTTGCGCCAGCTCGTACCCAGCCGCTAACACTTTGCAAAATTCTTGCTTGTCGGCAATGTGATGGTCAGCAGTTAGGATAGCGATGATGGCGTCGGGATCGCGATTTTGAATCGCGATGATGCCAAGCGCTGCGGCTGGGCCGCTATTCTTGCCATACGGCTCGATGACAAAATTTTCGGCTGGGACGTGTGGTGCTTCGGCACGCAATGTGTCCACATATTCAGACCCGGTGACGATGAAAATACGCTCAGGCGGGAAGATTGGCGCAAGCCGGTCAACGCTGACTTTAAACATGGATGATTCCTCCACCAAAGCCAGCATTTGTTTTGGATTGGCTTTGCGGCTCATCGGCCACAAACGTGTGCCGCCTCCACCAGCCATAATCATTGCGTAATAATGTTTCATAGATTTTCGCTCGCAAGATTGTGTGTTTAATATTCCGATACAAGGCTATATTGCATGTTGCTGACCATTCGTGCAAGGCCTTTCAATTCTAATATGGTCAATGTGCTGCTGACTGTTGAGATTGGTAACCCGCATAGCAACGCCAGCTCATCGATGTGAATCGGGTCGGGGCTAAGATGGTGCAGCAAACGCGCTTCGTTATTATCCTCTGGCGCGACCATCTTGGTTTGTGTACGTGTCTGCATGATGGTATGCGCAATATCCAATTCTTCGAGAATGTCTGCCGCACACGTCACCAATTTTGCACCATCTTGAATCAAACGATTGGCGCCTTGGCTGACTGTATTGAAGATATTACCCGGAATTGCAAATACTTCGCGGCCTTGCTCTGCGGCGATGTGCGCGGTGATGAGAGCGCCACTGCGTTCTGGCGCTTGCACGACGAGTACGCCGAGCGATAACCCACTAATGACGCGATTTCTGCGCGGAAAATTACGCGCTTCTGGGGCTGTGCCGAGCGGGAATTCGCTGATGATTGCGCCGTTTTGGACAATTTCGTGCGCCATTGGTGTATTCTCTCGCGGGTAGATTTTGTCGATTCCATTGCCGAGTACAGCGATAGTGCGCCCACCGCCATCGAGTGCGCCCCGATGTGCGGCTGAATCAATGCCCTGTGCCAATCCGCTGATGATTGTAATGCCTTGTGCCGCGAGTTGTTGTGCTAATTTGTAGGCCGCCTCGCGTCCATAATTGGTCGCTCGTCGTGTGCCGACAATTGCCAATGCCCGATTGTCCGTCTCTGTCAATGTGCCACGTACATACAAGATGACAGGTGGCGTGTCAATTTCTCGCAGTAATGGAGGGAATTCATCCATCTCCCAAGTCAACAACCACGCCCCGCTTTGTCGAACACGCTCTAATTCGGCTGCGGGGTCGATTTGATTGCGTACACGCAGCAAATTTGATAATGCTTGCGGCGCTAAACCGGCGGCCTGTAACTGTCTCTTGTCCGCTTCCCACGCGCTAGCAAGGTCGCCAAAGTGTTGATGCAAGTGTAACAAGCGCTTTGAGCCAATCTCCGGCACAAGGCTGAATGCAAGCCAATATGGTGTTTCGTTCACTGTGGGCTTCTCAAAATGTGTTTGTTGATCGTGCTACAGGATAGCAATCTTTGGATGATTTTGTCAAGCAATGATGGCTTATATTCAGCGTTTGAGGTCGTTTGGCAATTGACCTTCAAGCAGTCGAACAGTCAAGATACCAGCATCAATATTCGTCTCTATAATGGTGCTTTCGATAGCGGGTATCAATATTTCGCCATATTGTGAGCCATTGACGACATACACGTCATTGGCGCCAGTTTCTATCACATCTGTGATATGGCCGAGTGACTGCCCGTCGGTGGTTTGGACGGCAAGCCCGATGAGTTGGTAGAGGTAGAATTCACCTTCTTCAAGCGGGACAGCATCCTCAAGCGCAACCATGACGAACAGTTTGCGAAAACGTTCGGCTTCGTTACGGTCGCTAATCTCTTTGAGCTTGAGCAGTCCATAGCCCTTATTCATGCGCATATTTTCAACGGTGTAAGGTTGAATGCCCTTCGCAGTTGGAGAGTCACCGATAAAAATCGTCTTGAGTTTGGCGATGCGTTCGGGGTAATCGGTCAAAATGCGGATGCGCAATTCACCCCGAACACCATGAGGACGCAATATTTCGCCGAGGAGCAAATAGTCGGGTTGATAGCGTTGTGATGAGTCGGGGTGATTATCAGGCATTTTAGAGAATTTTGAGCACGACACGTTCTCGGCGTCGGGTTGGCATGGTGCGCAGCAGTGTGCGCATTGCATTGGCAACCGCGCCACGCTTCCCAATAATGCGCCCTGTATCCTCTGGCGCGACTCGTAACTCAAGGATGATTGTCGAGCCACTGACGCGCCGTGACACCTTCACTTGGGACGGGTCATCAACTAGGCTTTTGGCGATATATTCGATTAATTCTTCCATGCCATATTATCCGCTATTTGTAGCAGAACAGATTGAGCAATTATTCTTCGCCAGCTTCGGCAACGGGTTCTTCTGCTGGCGTTTCGTTGTCGGCAGACTCGGTTTGGACGGCGGCAGCGCGGGCTTTCTGCTTCGACTCGCCGGGTCCCGGAGCGGGGTAACTCGTTTTTTTGCTGACCGGCTCAGCATTTTCTGCCGCTGCCTGTGCTTCTGCGACGAGTTCTTCTATTGTTGCGCCGCCACGCAGTCGTTCGAAGCGTTCCCATGTGCCGGTGCGCTGCATCAACCGCTTGACCGGATTGCTAGGTTGTGCGCCGACACTCAACCAATAAAGCGCACGTGCTTCGTCAATGACGTCGGTTTGTGGGCGGGTACGCGGGTTGTGATGCCCGATAATTTCGATAAAACGGCCATCGCGCGGGCTGCGTTTGTCCGTCACGACAATGCGATAGCTGGGTTGTTTCTTCAATCCAACACGGCGAAAACGAATACGAACCATGATATGTTTGTCTCCTCAAATTTCGTCACTGCCTGCTTGCGATGAGCAGGGGGCAATTAAGATGCTAATTTAGGCCGGGTATACTCGGTAAGCCGGGAATTTTGAGACGGCCTTTTCGCAGTTGTTTCATCATCTTTTGCATTTCGCGGAATTGTTTGAGCACATCGTTGACATCACGCACCTCAACCCCGCTGCCATTTGCAATACGTCGTTTGCGGCTGGCATTCAATACTTTGGGATGCTCGCGTTCATAAGGTGTCATTGAGTTGATGATGGCTTCAACCCGTTTCATGCGTCTATCAATTTCTTCTTCATCAATTTGGTCGATGATTTTGCCCATACCGGGCACCATTTTCATGATTTGGGTGATGGAACCCATCTTCTTCATCTTCTGAAGTTGATCGAGAAAATCTTGCAATGTGAAGTTATTCTCCATCATCTTCTTTTGCAGCTTGAGCGCCTCGGCTTCGTCGAAAGCCTCTTCTGCTTTTTCAATCAAGGTCAACACATCGCCCATGCCAAGAATGCGGTCGGCGAGGCGGTCGGGATGAAAAAGTTCGAGGCTGTCCGCATTGATCTTTTCACCCGTGCCGAGATATTTAATCGGCACGCCGGTGACAGCACGCATCGAAATCGCCGCACCACCACGTGCATCACCATCGACTTTCGTCAATATCAAGCCGGTGATGCCGACGCGCTTGTTGAAGCCGTCGGCAATATTGACCGCTTCTTGACCGGTCATTGAGTCGGCGACGAGCAAAACCTCAGCCGGTTCGGTGCGACGTTTGATTTCTTCAAGTTCTGTCATCAATTGGTCGTCGATTTGTAGACGGCCTGCGGTATCGATGATGACGACTGCCGCATCGCTTTCTTTTGCTGCTTTTAGCCCGCGAACAGCGATGTCTTCCGGCTTTGCGGAAACGCCCTCTTCGTAATACGGGACGCCGATTTGTTTGGCGAGTGTGACGAGTTGGTCAACTGCTGCCGGGCGATAGGTGTCTGCCGCGATCATAAATGGCTGCCGACCTTCTTTGCGCAAATGCAAGGCGAGTTTTGCAGCGGTCGTCGTTTTACCCGAACCTTGCAAACCGACAAGCATGATGACGTGCGGTTTCGTGCTGCCAGAGAAATTCAAACGTCCCGGTTCGCCGAGTGTTTCGATCAATTCTTCATGAACGATCTTGACAACCATCTGACCGGGCTTGAGCGCTTTCGCAACTTCCGCACCGACGGCACGTTCTTTGACGCGCTTGACAAAGTCTTTGACGATGGGCAACGACACGTCGGCTTCAAGCAACGCCATCCGCACTTCGCGCATGGCCGCATCGACATCTTTTTCATTGAGCGTGCCGGAACGTCCCAGCCGATCAAAAGTATCTTGTAATCGGTTGCTTAGACTTTCAAACATTGCATGACTAACCTACTAGATGAGCCGAGAAATTGTAGATGAGCGAGCGCAGTTCGTCAAGGCGAGACATGATTTATTGTCTACGAATAATTTGCTAATCGAACAACAGGCTCTCCATACGAGGGACAATATCGGCGAGTGTGTTGAATCCTTCGGCGAAGGTATGCCGTGCATTGCCGATGATGACGGTTGGGACATCGTTCTCGGTGTGTTTACGGTTGCCGATTTCTTCCATGTTGCCATGATCACTTGTGATGATGATGAGACCTTCGTCATCATCCCACGTATCCAGCACACCAGTCATGACTCCATCGAAGAGTTCCAGCAATTCAACACCGCGCTCAAATGGGCCGCGATGCCCGACGAGGTCTGTCATCCAATGTGAGTGCAACGCGAATGCGTATTTGCGCGATAGCTCAACCATTAATTGACCCGCTTCATACGGTGTGAGTAGGGGAATCTCTGTGATACCAAGATGCTTGTGCCATGCGTCGCCCGTCCACTCGGCGATGAGCGCGTTGCGTGCAATCAGGTCTTGTGTGCTGAATAGTCGCTGTCCTGATTCGTAAGCAGCTTGTTGAATGCTTGAACGCAGTGTTTTGCCACGCTCAAAGTCATGGAGAAGGCGGGGCGGGTAGGCATCTAGCAGGGCAGCTTGCTCGCCGCGAGCAACGACGCGCTTGAAGAAGTTGTCTTCCGCTAAAATGCTGCGTATCGCCTCATTCGGTTTCGGGCCATAATGTTCGCCGATGATTTGCGGAATATTTGTGCCCGTCAGTATCGTAGCTTGCCCACTCGCGCTTTGTGGCCGACCGGGAACGTTCATGCGCGGGTCGGTGGGGATGAAGATTGCTCGGTCGCTTTCTTGCAGGCCGGTTTTGCGTAACCAGCGATGACCGCCCGCCAAATCAAACAGCGTCGGCGTGTCGGCAACGGCGAATGGATTGACAGCCGGGTCGTCATCACCGAGACCGATACCGTCGAGAAACAATAAGAGAATGTGCATGAAATATCCGTTAATTGGTTGAAGTTATGCGTTTTCGCGTTGATGTTGATATTGCAGTATGAATGGATTGCTGCGGCGTTCGGTGCCGAGTGTTGTCGCTTGATTATGGCCGGGCAACAAGCGCACATCATCGCCAAGTGGCAGCAGCTTGTCGCAGATGGTGGACATCAGCGTTTCGTAATTGCCGCCGGGCAAATCGGTGCGTCCGATGCTGCCCGCGAACAGACAATCCCCCCCAAAAAGAATCTCATGCTCGCGCATGAAAAAGGCGACGTGTCCCGGTGCATGACCGGGCGTGAAAATCGTTTCGAGTTTGATGTTGCCGACCTCGATTGTTTCCGGCTCTGTCGTCAGATAGCGATCAGGTTTGCCCGCTTCGGGGAAAGGTTTGCCAAACAACATCAGCCCTTGTTGTGGCAAATTTTCGAGAAAGGGCAGGTCGGCGCGATGAATCAAGAATGGTGCGCCGGTCAACTCTTTGAGTTCTTTGCTCGCTAGCACGTGGTCAAAATGGCCGTGTGTCGCCAAGATCATTTTGATCGTCCAACCGGCATCTTGTGCCGTTTTGTGTAACAACGGTGCATCATCAACCGGGTCAATCAAAATTGCCTGATTTGTTTCGGTATCGCCGATGATGTAACAATTTGTGGCGACGGGACCCAATGTCAACACCTTGATTTCAATTGTCATACGGCTGCCTCCACCTCAACCTCGACCGGCTGCCTAGTACGGCGCATGATTAGATTGACCAATATCGTGATTTCTTCCATACGCAGGGCAATCGCCGCGCCGAGAAAGACCAGCCCGCCGATGCCGGTTTCAATCGCAACTTCACCGATTGTCACGATGCGTCCACGACTGTCCAATCCCATTTGTTGCCACAACGTTTGAATAATCACAATCGTCAAGCCCATCACAAGACTCGCAACTAGGGTTTTGACGACTGTGCGCGACAAAGCATCTTCATTGACGCTGTGCCAACGTCGTTTGAGTACCCATAATAATGTCACGACTTCAAAGGCGACTCCGGCGGTGTTCGCCAAGGCGAGACCACTGACGTTGCCGATTGGGATGAAGTTCAATGCGGTGAAGGCCAGCGCCACATCGTTATATAGACCAAATGCACTGGCACGCCCGACATCGCTCAAAGCGAAAGATAGCACGAGGTTAATTGCCGCGCCGCCAAGCGCCGCCCACAATGGGGTATATGTGTCTTTGTCGGCGTAAAAACTGCGGGCGACGACTTCTAGTGCTGAATGCACCACCAAGCCGAGTGCAAAGAAGCGCAATGTGCTGAAGACAAGCGCGGACGCAGAGGCATCAAAGGCTTGGCCTTCAAGCAGGCTCAAGACCGGCCTGCCTACCATAATCAAGCCGACAGCAGAGGGTATCGTGGCAATCATGATGAAGCGCAACGCGCCGGACATATAATTGCGTTTGCCTTCAACGTCCCCCAATTCGCTCATCGAGGCAAGTGTTGGAAAGATGACGGTGCCCATCGCCGTGCCGATGAGGGTTTCCGGGATTTGCATCAGCCGCCAACCCCAACTCAAAGCGCTGACCGACCCCGTCCCCAATCGTGACGCGATGTTGTTCATGACGAGAAAATTCAGGCTGAAGACGCCCAACCCGGCGACGCGCGGCAGCATCAACTTGATGACGCGGCGCAATTCGGGATCGCGCAAACCGAGTTCTGCCGTCCATGTCGCCCGATAGCGGATGAGTCCCGGCACTTGAATACCGAAGTGCATCATTGCGCCGAGCACCGCGCCCATCGCAATGCCGTTGACGCCGAAGGGATCAATCAAAAATATCGCGCCGAACAGAATGCCGACATCGAACATGATCGGCGCCAGTGCAGGCAGTAGAAAATGATTGTGGCTTTGCAAGATACCCATCGCGATGCCACTCACCGAGAAGATGAGTGTGCTCAGCAACAGGATGCGCATTAACTCGATAGTTTGTCGTGTGGCAACCTCGTCGAAGCCGGGGGCGATAAATTCTCTGACGAGGGTTGGCGCGAAGACGAATACAAAAGCACTCACGATGAATGAGAGCGTGAAAATTGTATTGATGACCTGACTCGCCATGCGCCAGGCACGGTCACGCTCGCCGCGTGCTAAAAAGCCGCTGAAGACCGGAATGAATGCGTTGGCGAGTGCGCCACCGGCGATGAGCGTGAAGATGAGTTCTGGGATGCTGTTGGCAGCGACGAACGCATCCCACTCCCGGCTGATGCCGAAGACGCTCACGATGATGACAGTTTGTGCTAAACTGATGGCCTTCGCTATGCCGAAGGCCACCATGACAATGATTGTTGATTGTGCAATCTGTCGATTGCGTTGCTCGCCCGTGTTGGTCGTCATCGAGTCGTTTTGAACTTACGCATTCAGATTTGCCAACGCAGTTTGTGCGTCGGCATAAAGGGGATTATGTGCCAATGCGCGGCGGAATGAACTCGCAGCTTGCGCCTGTTGACCGAGTTCTTGATACACCATGCCCTGCCAATAATGTGTTTCCTCGACATATTCACCGCCATTATTCAAGTTGACGTTGACGAGGCTCATGACATCATCATAACGCCCGACATTGTAGTAGGTTTCAAACGGGCCGAATTGATACCACAACATGCGCCATGGCAAGCCAACACGCCGCGCTTGGTCGAATGCGGCGGCTGCTTCTTCATAACGACCGAGTGCATTCAATGACGAGCCGATGTTGAACCATGCGAACCCGTTCTGCCGGTCTTCACGCGCTTCACGTTGTGCCGTTTCGAGCGCGATTTCTGCCGCGACAGTCGGGTCGGCCAAGTCGCCGAGAATCTCGCGGACGAGTCCTTCATCTTCCGGTTGGTAGACGACCATGAAGGTGCGATTGAAGGCTTGCCAATTGCTGTCTAAAAGCGGGTATGATTCGGTGATGCCTTCGCCATTTTCCCCTGAGCCGAGAAAACTGTCATAGAGGAAGAAATTACCGGTCGTGTCGTCATAGCCGACAACGGTTTGATAATGGCCGAGCCAATCATAACCTTCGGGCATGTAACCGGTTTCGACAATGACGGGGATATTGTTAGCGACAAAACGCTTAATCATCTCGATATCGCCGCCGACGCGGGCAACGGCACGCACTTGTGTCTGTGTATTCACGAAGTTAATCATTTCATGCGGGCTGACGTTCTTGTCTTCAGCATCTGGTTTGAGGAATGATGCCGCGAAGTTTTGGGTATCTTGCCAGCCATAATAACTGAGCGCCATTGTGATATTCGCCGGGCCACAATTGTTCCATGTTTGCTGCACATGAGTGAAGCCAAACATCCGCGCTGACGACGGGACGGCCACATGTGGCTCCGCCGCGAAACTGAGCGACGGGTCAACATCTGCGCTGGTATTCGCTTGCGCAACCGTCACCGGCGCGGCCACTTGCGCCGCACTGTTCACAGCATCCGTCGCCGGGTTCGAGATAGCTGCATTGTCAACCGCAGGGATATTGATTTGATTAATGGCGGCATTGACGACATCGACCGCGCCGCGTTCGGGCAATGCTTCTTGTTGTTCAGTAGTTGACTGCTCCGTCGGCGTCGATGTATCTGTTGCTTCGGGGGCGGCCCCGCTTTCAACATTTGTATCGGTTTGCGTTTCTGTTGAAGGTATGGCTAACGGCCCAGAGAGTAAATCTTCCGGCGAAATGTCGCCGTCTTCGAGGGGTTCTGCTGTCGGCAGTGTCGTCCCCGATTCGGGCAGCGAGCGGAAAACGCTCATGAACGGCAGAATGCCAATAATGCGTTCTTGATAACGTGGTTCGAGCGCTTCCCTGAAGATGACGATTCCCGAAACAACGCCAACAACCCCAAGTAGAAATACCGCCACAACAAACCAAACAATAAAACGAGGTGGTTGAATACCGCCGTTATGATTTGTTTCATGAAATTGTTCATTCACAGTAAATTGTCCTGCACTATTTTGCTGTTGAATCATTTACTACGGCCTCTCTGAAATATACAACGACTTAATCGCACCTTTATACCACTTATCTGTGT
>RFIA01000372.1 GCA_003695675.1 Chloroflexota bacterium | reverse complement strand
CTGCTTCATCGGTTTGGTATATTTCGATAGCCGGATAGTTCAATGTCTGGCGGCACGGTACTTTCTACTCATTTTTGCAAGAAACCATTCGCAGTTGTTAGGGAATTGTATAAAATAGATCGTAAACAAGATGATTCTTGATTGCATTGTGGGAGCTAGCATGTCAATTCCGGGACTTGAAGATCAAGAAAGCGTACAACCGAATCGTGAAGAATTGTTGATGATGGCGATTCGGTCGGCACGGTCGAACAATATTGAGGGGGCACGGGTGATGTTCCAGCAAGTGCTGCGACAAGACCGACATAATGAACGAGCCTTGATGTGGATGGCACAAATTGCTCGTTCAAAAAGCGAACGCAAACAATGGCTCGAACGTGTGTTGGCCGTAAATCCAGACAATGATAAAGCGCGTGAAGCGCTCAAGAAGATTGAATATAGTCAAAGTGCACGAGAAAATCGCACGCTTGTCTTGTTCGGCGCCATTGCCGCCATACTCATCATCATCGCACTGATTGTGATTGTCGTCCTGATTGTCAACAGCAATTGAGGCACACATCCAACAACAAAATCTGAACGATAGACTATCGCCATTTTTGAATTAAAGGTATATTTGTCACATCGGGGCAAAGTGCGCAACACGAGGATGCGTTTCGGATTGTTGGCATGACCTTAGAAATGTCGGACGGTATGTGTGCCGTTACAAACATTCAGATTGTTTACGGATGTAATGTATCGTGTTCGCCGTCATAAAACAGGCGACTCGCCCAATATCGAAACACACCCCCAACACAAAATCGTTTGCGTCCTCTGCATTTTTTCGGTTAAAATCTTTTTATCCAGCGTCAGTTTTTGATAACAGATGCAATGGCGTATGTCGCATCGTTAGCGCGAAAATGAAAACAACTCAACCGCCAAGACGCCAAGAAAGACGCAAAATGTGCTCTGCCCCCTTTGCGTCTTTGAGTCTTTGCGGTGAATCTTTTGGTATATATTTTGCAAACACATTGCCTGATCGGTTCGTTGTCGTAAGCAATATATTGGCAACCGGGCGGGAAGGATAGGCTAGATTGGGGAACGCGGACAACCTGCATGAGATTTTGCGAGCTGGCATCGAAGCCGCACGACAAGGCGACAAAGAACGAGCGCGTCAATATTTTGAACGAGTCGTGCAGCTTGATGATCAGAATGAGGCTGGTTGGATGTGGTTGGCTTCAACCATTGATTCGGTCGAGCAACGCAAGGGGTATCTGCAAAAGGTTTTGCAAATCAACCCCAATAACGAACGCGCCCGCGAAGCCCTCAGCCGACTCAGTGGTAGCGCTTCCACTGCTGACGCTGACCGGCAGGCGATTGAACGCTTGCGCCGCCTTCAACGACGACAAGCCGCGCCGGCACCTCGCCCGACACCATCACCGCAACCAACGCCAAGCAGCGACGATGAAGGTCTCTCGCTTGGCGTCGCGTTGATTGCCGCTGTGCTTGTGCTCATCGCGATTGTTGTGATTATTTTTGCGGTTGTCTCTTCACAAGAATCGGATGAGCCAATTGGCGAGCGTACATTGGCGGCTTTCGTCAACGCGACCGAAACCCCGACGATTAACCCGGCTCTGTTCACAGATACCCCGGTTTTTGGCATCATCGTCGCCGAGCCGAGCACGGCGCCCACATTGCCGCCCACCTTCACATCGACACCGCCCCCTAGCGAGACACCGTTGGGGCCGCCTAGCCCGACGCCGATTCCGCTTAGCGACTTCACACTTTTTTATTCGAGTTTGTCACCCGGTCAGGCGCAATTAAGATTGTTCACCGCTCGCGGCGACGGTTCTGAAGCGCAACCAGCCAGCAACGAAAATTTAGAATTTCGTGATATTGCGATTGATCCTACGGGGCAGAAAATCGCTTTTGTGCGCGAAACAACATCAATGATGGAAGATGTTGACGGCAATATCACTGAAATAACGGCGCCGCAATTATTTGTCGCGCCGTTGAATAATCTCGCTGCGGCCCGGCAAATCACGACCATCAATGGCAATGTGCTCGCCCACCCAGCATGGGGTTCGGATGGCGTGAGTCTTGTGTTTGTCAGCGATTTTGATAATGACGAGGAAATCTGGTTTATCACCGACGATGGTCAAAATTTGCGCAAATTGACCGATAACACGGCGGTTGACAACGACCCCGTGTGGTTGCTCGACGGCTCGAAAATTATTTTTGCATCCGACCTCGACAGTCCCGGATTTACCGAAATCTATTCCATGAATCCTGATGGCACAAACATCACACGCCTGACGGATGATAGCGGAAGCAGTTTCAATCCGTCGGTTTCGCCGGATAATACGCTAATCGCATTTGTCAGCGACCGCGGCGGCGACGGCGACATCTTCATCATGGACATCGATGGACAACGACCATTCCTCGTCACATCGGACGACGGCGGCGCTGAAGACCGTCTCCCTGTGTTCAGCCCCGATGGTCGTTGGATTATCTTTTCGTCGAATCGTGAAGATGGTATCTTCCAGCTTTATGCGATTAGTCTCGATGGTGATGTTCTCGTGCGGTTGACGAATGATGAACGCGAGGCGTTTTCTGCTGATTTTTTGCCTGCCTTTGGCGCACCGTAAACAAGGATAATCAATTGTGAGTGAAGACAATAATGTAAGAGACCTCCTGCAACGGGGTATTGAAGCGCTAAAATCTGGCGACCGGGCGACAGCGCGAGAGCTGCTTGAGCAGGTTGTTGAACTCGATGAAAATAACGAGACTGCATGGCTAGCCCTAGCACAAGTGCTGCCCACCGAAGCCGAGAAACGGGTCGCCCTCAGCAATGTCTTGTTCCTCAATCCCGACAATGAACGCGCTCAAAAATTGATGGAACGCTTGAAGCGTAAAGATACATCGCTACAAGAAGACGAGATTATCCCCGGTGTCAGTCGCAAACAAATTCGCTGGATTGCTATCGGTGGTGGGGTCGTGCTGGTTTTATTGTTGCTATTGATTGTGTTGCTCACTGGTGGTGGGCCGAGCGATGAAGATTTGGCCGCGACCGACACGGTGGCGACGCAAGTTGCATTGCTTGCAACACAAAACGCGGCGGCGACGGCACAAGCACAAGGGGCTGAAGGCACACTGGTTGAAATAGAGGGGGGCGATGTCACCGAGGAAAGCACACCCGGCACGCCGACCGATGTGCCGACCGCCACGCAGATTGCGCAACTGCCGACCGAACTCCCATCGCCGACACCTTTTGCAGAAATTTTCGGTAGCGGTATTCGACCACAAGAACCGTTACCACCACCGCCCCCCGAAGTCACCGGGACGATTGCAGCGTGGGGTGGGCGCGATATTGATAACAATGATTTCTACACGTTACGATTGTATCAAATCGCTGCTGGTGGCGAATTTACAACCGTCGCCGACAATTTTGATGTGCGTGATGTTGATCTGTCTCCCGATGGCCAGCAATTGCTCTATACACGGTTCTTCCCGACAAGTTTCAGTTTTGGGGTCGAGCGGTCGAACATCAATGCGACACAACCGCAATTTATAGCAGAAGGCAATCCGATTCTGAAGATTGAGATGGCGCGTTTTTGCGCAAGTGGCAACAGCGCCGTCTTTGTTGCTGTGCCGCAAAACATCAACGAATCGCAGGTGTACACCTTCGACTTTACAACCAATACGCTGTTACGGTTGACCAACGACAACGCCGTTTATACTTTCCCGTCTTTCTCGCCGACATGCGACCGCGTGGTCGTCGTCAAGAATGATGTTGCCAGTGCGTCCCCCGGCGAAGACCTCGTCATCATCGATACAACAAGCCTGACACAAACACCGTTGACGAACGATAGAACCGATTTTATTGAATCGTCGCCGCGTTGGTCGCCGGACGGCACGAAGATTATTTATGTTGCAACCCCTAGCAATAGTCCGAATGAGAGCGATTTAATTCAGATCAATGTGGATGGTAGCGGCATACCGATCCCGATTGCACGCGACCCGGCAGTTCCTGATGACAATCGCTTCCCGGTCTACAGTCCCGATGGGCGTTACCTAGCATTTTCAAGCAATCGACGCGGGCAGTACAATATCTTCATTGTTGAATTGGCGACCGACACGATATGGCAATTGACGAACGATCCCAACCCGGTCTTTCCGGGCGGGTGGTCATAATGTGTAATAATGTGTTTGTTGCTTGTAGAGAACAATCCGTCAGGCTTATTTTCGGTGAACGTGCATCGTGATGAGTGACCAAACACAGGAACAATTTGCACAGTTGATGCGGGCCGGGCGCAAGGCTTATGATGCAGGCGACTCGACTGCCGCTCACGATTATTGGCGGCAGGCCGCTGTGATTGACCCGTATAACGAAAAAGTGTGGTTGGCGTTGTATCGTGTTGTCGAAACCGAAGACGACCGCAAAGCCTGCCTCGAAAATATCATCGCTATCAATCCCGCCAATGTGCAAGCTCGCCGCCGATTGCGCCGCTTTGACGCAACGCTCGGACGGCGTTTATTGCAAGAATTGGCGGCCTTCAAGAAAGAAGAGAAACGCCGTACCCGGCGCGGTTTCTTGTTCGGTTATTTGCTGCTTGTGCTTTATATGGCGGGTGTGGTTGCGCTCGTCAATTATCTCACGTCAATTGGGGGATGAATCCTAATCCCAGTCGGCAAACACGACCGGGACTCGCGTGCTGCCCCCGCCCTCAAAGTTGAGACTGAACCGAATGTGATTGATGAGTTCGCGTTTCGCAAGAACGCGATAATCGCCCTCGAAGAAATAATCGTCCATCCATGTGTCGAGACGATGCGCAAGGATTTGAATGTGCGGCTCGGTCATACCAAATAATTCTTGTAATGGTAGCGACAACCCGTGTTGCAAACCCGTCTCGTGTGACCAATACTCTTTGCGAGAGAGCATCATCGTTTGTCGTAAATATTCGGTGAGTTCGTATTGTGCGGCGAGCCGTTCAGTCGCTTGCAAGGTGTGATGCCGCCCCCAAAAATCGAAGTCGCCTTTGATCGCTTGAACTTCGCTGTGTGCCAGTGCGAGAAATTCATCGAACAATTCTTCATCACGATGATTGTGCCAGAAAAGCACCTTACGCGCCGAATGATCGACATTGAACCATAAGAAAAAATTTTTAATCTGTCGCCACAATCGCGATAAAATTTGACCGGCCACAATAGAATGCCCCATATAACTAGAAACAAATTCGGACGATGCCCCAATGCAAGCTCGGTTCGAGCATCAACATTCATTAACATACTACGAAACCGACCACAAATTTATATAACGTTTTGTGAAAATTTGGGATTCTGGCGTTCGGATATTGTTACACGACGACATATTCACCACGCATGTTCGCTGCCGTCCCATTTGTAAAAACGACCCGCGCTATCTTTCGTCAAGTTGTCAAACAGATGAAGCATACTTTTGACGGCGGCTTGTGGCGTCAAATTTGCGGAGTCACCGCCCATATCCGTTTGTACCCAACCAGGATGGATCATAATCGTGACGATGCCGTGTGGCAATAAGTCGAAGGCGAGCGTTCTCGTAAACATATTGAGCGCAGCTTTGCTGCCATCGTAATGATAGCGTCCGCCGCTTGTCTTGCGGCTCAATGAACCGAGTTGCGATGTGATGTTGACGAGACGTGGCGAGTTCCCTGCTTTGAGTAATTCGACGAAACGCTGCGCAATCATCAATGGGCCGACGGCATTCACCCGCAAGACATATAACGTATCTTCAAAATTGAGATTGCCGAAGGCCTGTTGGCTGCGGTCGTCGCTCATGCCTATGATGCCTGCGTTGTTGATGAGTAGGTCAAGCGCATTTGTTTCCGCCTGTACCGCTTGATATGCCGCTTCAATCGCGTCGTTGTCAGCAACATCGAGCTTGAGAATGCTCAATTGCTGCGGATATGTCGTGACGAGGTGTTGCAATGCGTCGGCTTGTTGCGGGCGACGTGCCGTTGCGAAGACGCGGTCGCCGCGTGCGAGTAATTGGCGCACAAATTCTAAACCAATACCACGATTGGCGCCTGTAATGAAGACTCGTTGGGTCATGTCATATCCTTGAAAACAAAAATGCTTCTTGTGTACAAATCGGTATTTGCAGCGTCACCGGTCGATGAATATGAGAATACCGGTGATAAAAGCGAAAACCGCCAGAATATCCGCTTCGCTCGAAATCTGAAATTCGGCGATGACGACCACGCCGCGCAACAACAACCAAATACTCAAAAATAATAACCCCCACCGGCGTCGTTTTCGTTCATCATTGATGAGCGCGATGAAGAATCCGACGATGAGACCGAACAAACGCATCAGATTTTCGCTGTCGGCAAATTGCACATTGCTCAGGTCGAGCAGAGCGACGACGATCAGCCACACACCGAGCAACACAAAACCGAGTGTCTTGCGTATTCGAACGGTATGATATTTGCGCAGCAGCAAGATGCCCGCGACAAGTGCAATCAACCCAATCACTGGATCGCTGACGGTCACGGTGATGAATTGTCGCATCCCGGTCAAAATCAACCAGATGGCCGTCAACACAAGGCCAGGATTCCTCAACAAATTGCGAAACATAGCGAATTCTCCCTGATAATGGGTTGCGCAAGTTGCGTATGATGTAATCATAGCGGTATTGAACCCTTTTGCGCCAGCGTTTCATGTAACGCAAGTTTCGTTTAGGGCGTCGTTGCCAAATTTTCGTGGTGGGCTGAAATAACACACCCCCAACGATACGCGCTGGATTTTGCGCTATAATAGACATGATATTTTGCATACTTGGACGTGTGAGGCTGTAAACGTGGCAAAATTAAATATTAGTCTGGCACAAATCAATATCGTGCTCGGTGACGAAAGAAAAAACTTTGCGCAGATGGTCGCATGGGCACAGGAAGCAGCGCGACGTGGGTCGCATCTGCTTGTATTGCCGGAGTTGTGGTCAACCGGTTATGCGTTGGAACATGCGCAAGAACTCGCTCATCAATTGAGTACCGGTATGTTCACTCAAGTCACAACCGTGGCGACACAAAATAAGATCAGCATTGTCGGTTCGATTCTTGAAAAACGCGGCGCAGACGTCAACAACAGCGCGGCTTTTTTTGCGCCGAATGGTCGGATGATGGGGGTCTATCGCAAGCTGCATCTCTTCCGCCTCATGAATGAAGATCAATGGCTTGCGCCGGGAAGCGCCCCCATTTCGATGGATTTACCGTGGGGCACAACCGGTCTCGCGATTTGCTATGATCTACGCTTCCCGGAGTTGTTTCGTCGCTATGCCGTCGATGGCGCCAAGATGGTCATCATTCCGGCGGAGTGGCCGCTTGTTCGCTTGGAACATTGGCGTGCGTTACTCATCGCCCGGGCAATTGAGAATCAATGTTATATCATCGCGGCCAATGCAGCCGGTGAAACTGGGGATACGGTCTTCGCTGGGCATTCGATGGTAGTTGACCCGTGGGGCAAAATTCTGATTGAGGGTGGCGAAACACCAAATTTATTGACGGTCGAAATCGAAACCGATGAGGTTGAGCGCGTGCGCGAGAAGATTCCCGTCTTCCAAGACCGCCGCGATGATGTCTATTAAGTGAAGATTCCCACTGTGGGCTAGCGGGGCGTTGTTTGAACCGCATTTTGGGCAGATTGGCATCGGGGCGATTCATGAATCGCCCCGATAGTATGTCGCCCACATTGATGGTGCAAAATCTCTGTATTTGTGCGGCGCGAGGCTACTCACCAGAGAAAGGCGGATATTCGTCGGTCATCAGATTCATATATAGATTGACTCGAGTTTGCCAGCGATAAGTGTCGACAACGAACTTGTGCATCCCTTCGGGATAATTGCCGGTGAACAACACCGCAAAAAACGCAATGATGAAGATGATGTAAACGGCGATGAAGCGCAGTATCAGGATCCGTGTGGGATAGCCACATACAACCAACCGAAGAAAACCTTCAGCAGTAACAGGCCCCGACTCAATGTCTCGGGGTAATCGACGGTGAGTTGAACGGGATCGTCGGGGGCTTCCATCGCGAACGGCGGATAGCCATCGACGAGATTCGTCGTCCGCGCGGTGACACGCATCGACCACGCGAGAACATTGACTTGAAAGTCGAACATCCCCTGCGGGTATTTCCCCGTGAACAAAATCGCAAAAAATGCAATAAATGTGATAATTGCGCTGACGACTCCAAGAATCGCGAGTACAATCCCGTGTGGAATACCGATATAAAGCCAGCCGAAGAAAGTGCGCAGCAGCAGTTCACCACGCGAGTAACTCTCTTGGTGCGGAATTGTCAGATTCATTCAGTATCCTCCCCTTAGTGTATTATTTTTGAATGAAGTGAAAATGTGCTGTATCAACGAGTGTATCTGAAATGAAAATTTACACAACATCATGAAGGGGGTATTTTGCGGTTGTGCTTATTTCAGTAAGACTAAGACCAACAAAAAAGGGAACTGCTTGCACAGTTCCCTGATTTGAAAAGGTTGGGTGCGCTATATTTTATTCAGTAGATGTTGTATCCGATGATTGTGAACTACCAATGACCGGCAATTGTTTCTTGAGCGCGTAATGATAGGCCACGTAGACGACAATCCCAATTACCAACGCGATTATGGCGGCGAGAATGGCTTCAGTGAGAAAATCTGTCACAGATACTTCAAGGTCGGTACCTTCAAAGTATTCACGAGTAAAAGCAAACGGGGCTACAAGAACAGTAACGAAGGTGATAACAACCACCACAATCACACCATAACGAACGATGCGTAACCTCGCATCGACCTCTCCGCGAGTAAGCATAAAATCCTCCCCAGAATAATTGTGCGATCAGATATATAGTTGTTGCTCTACTGTTATTGTGTGCGAATGTTGCTCAATTGTCAATCAAGTTCACCTTAAGATTTTGGTGGAATGTGTGGATTTTGAGATATTCGACAAAGAATCATCTGATTCGTTGTCGAATTCACACAAAAAAGTGCGTTAATAAGATTTTGAGCGGCGGCAACATCGTTTTGATAGACATTGTGCCTGATATGCTCTGTATGACAATTGGGACACTGCAACAAAGTCGCGCTGCTGAACCAGCAAATTGTGTACTTTTACCCGACACTGTGCGATTGTGATAAAACATTTGGCGAAAATTCATATTTTTTTGCTGTGACGTTTCTATGTTGTGGCCGGGTAGACTGTCTGCGTTACGCAATGTACCTGTTTTTGATGCAATTTCACAAACCCTGTGGAGGAGTTGTTCTATGTGGAAACGCAAAAGATGGTTGAATATTCTGACAATTTTCATCGCTGCCTTGTTGGCTGCACATTTGGTGACGGGAATCGTTTTTGCGCAAGATGATACGGTAGCAGAAGAGACCACAACGGAAGAGGCGGTCGCCGAAGTCGTGACGGTCGAGGCTGTCGTGGTGGATGTGGCGACAGTCATCAGCAATCTCGATACGGTGTGGATGCTGATTGCCGGCTTTTTGGTGTTCTTCATGCAGGCCGGCTTTGCGTTGGTCGAAGCAGGTTTCGTCCGCGCCCGCAATGTCACCAACATTTTGATGAAGAATACCTTTGATCTCGCGATTGGGGCGTTGGCATTTTGGGCGGTCGGTTTCGCCTTTATGTTCGGCGATGGTAATGGCTTCATCGGGACAGATTGGTTCTTCCTCGGCGGTCTGCCAGAAGTTTATCCCGGTTTGACGGTGCCAAGTCTCGCATTCTTCTTCTTTCAATTTGCCTTCGCGGCGACGGCGGCCACGATTGCGTCTGGCGCGATGGCAGAACGCACTGATTTTCGCGGTTATTTGATTTATAGCGGTATGATAACCGCGCTTGTCTACCCAATTGTTGGCCATTGGATTTGGGGTGGTGGTTGGCTGGCAACACTCGACACGCCGTTCTTTGATTTCGCCGGTTCGACAGTCGTCCATTCGACCGGCGGGTGGGTCGGCTTGATGGGCGCGGTCTTTCTCGGCGCACGCAAGAATCGTTTTGGCAAAGACGCCGTGCCGATGCCCGGCCACAACATGACGTATGCGGCGTTGGGGATGTTCATCTTGTGGTTGGGTTGGTTCGGTTTCAATCCCGGTAGCCAACTTAACGCCGACGGCAGCAGCATCGCTCTCATCACCGTGACGACGAATATCGCGGCGGCGGCAGGCGCAATGGTCGCGATGCTACTCGGTTGGTTTCACGGCGGCAAACCGCAATTGCCGTGGGGTATCAACGGGGCACTAGCCGGTCTCGTCTCAGTGACGGCGCCGACTGCGATTGTGACGCCTTCCGAAGCCGTCATCATTGGCGCGATTGGTGCAGTCATCATGTACTTCGGCGTCCTCGCGCTTGAAAAGTTCCGCATTGATGACCCGATTGGCGCGGTGCCGGTACATGGTTTCTGTGGCGTGTGGGGTACGCTGTCGGTCGGTATCTTCGGTGCTGAGATTGGCCTGCTACATGGTGGTGGCGCGGTACAACTGGCGACACAATTCGTCGGTGTGATTGCTGTCGGCGCATTTGTGATTAGCGCATCGGCGATCTTGTTTGCAGCGATTAAAGCGCTTGGCATCTTGCGCATCAGCGAACGTGGCGAAGGTATCGGTCTCGATATTTATGAGCACGGCATGGTCAATTATCCTGAATTCACCAGCTCACCGAGCGAACCGACTCTCAGTCCCGGCGCGGGGGATTAATGACACACATTTTGCAGGGGCACATCGCGATGTGCCCTTGTCTATCTCGTGCGAATCATTATCAAGCATAACGTGTTATGCCCAACAAAACAATCAACGTGAGGAAATAATCATGACCAAGAAAATCGAAGCGATCATTCGTGAAGAAAAATTACCGGCGGTTAAACGCGCCCTCTCCGAAATCGGCATTGTGGGTTTGACAGTGCTCAATGTGCGTGGACGTGGACGCGGACAGGGGATGCAGTTGCAATGGCGCAACGGCACCTATAACATCGACCTGCTGCCGCGAGTGCAAATCAACATCGTGCTCAGCGATGACAATGTGGACGCCACGATTGAAGCGATTCGTCAAGGCGCATACACCGGCGAAAAAGGTGATGGCATGATCTTCATCTACCCGGTTGAAGACATCGTGCGCATCAGCACCGGCGAACGTGGACGCGAGGCCATCACCTATCAAGGCGATATTGATACACGCAAGAAAGTCTCCCGCTATAACTAGGTTGTGTTGACATTTCATAGATTGATGCGGAATCAAGTGACGCCAACGCAGAGCAATCGTTCCGTTGGGGCATTGCGTGCAATGCCCTGAAGG
>RFIA01000371.1 GCA_003695675.1 Chloroflexota bacterium | reverse complement strand
CCTTCAGGGCATTGCACGCAATGCCCCAACGGAACGATTGCTCTGCGTTGGCGTCACTTGATTCCGCATCAATCTATGAAATGTCAACACAACCTAGTTCCCTATGTCTCATTATTGTCTTCGGGGGCATTTTGAAAATTGTTGCGAAAACGTTTGCCTTTTTGTAAACACGAGGCTTCCGTTTTGTGATAGGATTCTTGTGGAGCGAAACGCAAAAGCAGAAAGTGTAAAGACAATCTGTGGAGCATTACTTTATGCTTTTATCTTTGTGTTTTTCACGATGAATTGTGGCAGTAAAATTGCGTTGCTCGGAAATGTGAGAGTTGCGAAGATATGTGTGGCTTCTCATTCGCAGTATTTGCAGCAATTTTGGCAACACATTCTTGTGGCCTCATGGCACAGAAAATCAGACACGCCACAGCCGCCACAAATGCCAACACGTGTTTCATTGGTCGGACTATCGGCCGTTTAGAAATTGCCAAATGTGTAAGGTGAATAATCAATCTATGGAAATCAACATTTTTGATAGCGGCGAAGTTCCGCGGCCCAAAGACCAAATCCGAATCGAAGATGTGTCTGTTACGCCATATCCTGACCGCTTTCGCGTACTTGTCAAAATTAGAGTCACACCATTTCGCGACCGTCCCAATTTATTACTTGTCGCGCATGACGACGACGACCGTATTGTGAGTGAACTCAATATTATCGAAACCATGCACCACGATATGGAATTCACGATGCACATTCGCGGTGTCGATGACCCGGCCGGGGCTTATGCCCTCGTCGCCGAATTGTTTTATGAGACGCGCAATCCCCCGCAAGATCAAAAAATCGAAGGTTTTGTGATCCCCAAAGCGGATGAAGAACGATGAAGAACAAGGATAATTTGTCGTGAATAGGGGATATTTATGGTTGACGGAGGCACAGGCGAAGATGATCGCGCAGCAGGCGCGAGACGCTGCGCCCCACGAAGTTTGTGGATTGATTGGAGGAATTGACGGGCAAGCAACTGAGGTCGTACCCGTTCCGAATGTTGCTGACGACCCGGTTCATCATTTCGTCATGGATGAGCAAATTCTCGCGAAGACATTGTTGCGTTTTCATCGTGCTGGCCTAGAATTGGTCGCGGTTTATCACTCGCATCCACAGAGTGGTGCTATTCCTTCATCGTCAGATATTGCCGAGTCACATTATCCTGAAGCGGCATATTTGATCGTGAGTTTGAAAGAAAGACAACCATTTTTCAAAGCGTGGCAGATAGCCAATGCAACGATTAAGCACGTTGATGTGTATATTGGTGACAGTGCGCCCAATATCGATCTGTATCACGACCTAACAAGAGCGCAAAAAATCGCGATAATGATCGCCGGAATAATGGCCTTCATCGTGCTGATTGTGTGGTCGATTGATCTGTTGCCACCCGCACCATCGATTCCATCGCCGTAGTCATACACGAAACGAGCCATCATCTATGATTACAACAGCAATTATTGTGGGCATAGCCGGAATATTCGTTGGGGGGGTGCTCAATGCGCTGGCTGATGAGTTGCCGACCTATACAAAACCGAAGTTGCCACATTATCCTGATGGTACGCCACGTCCGTTGATTGCATGGCTTGGCATCAGCGCATTTCTTACCGGTCATCGCACTGCCGAAACAGGTTCATCGCTGTCATGGCGCTATCCATTAACCGAGCTAGCGACATCAATTGCGATGATTGTCACGGTCATTAGTACGGAGAACGATCCAGAAGTGACCGATGAGCAACTTGTTTTTTGGCTGGTTTACATGGCTGTTTTCGTGTTGATTACAGTGATTGATATGGAACACCGGTTAATATTATTCTCGGTTATCATTCCTTCACTTGTGTTGGCTTTACTCGATGCCGTGCTTACACCACACAATCATGAACCTGATTTAGAGAGTGCTCTCATCGGCGCTGGATTGGGTTTTGGTATTTTCTTTATCATGTATCTTGGCGGGATTCTTTACACTTACGTGCGTGGCCTCAATGTTGTCGCATTCGGTTATGGCGATGTGATGCTCATCACATTGAGTGGTTTAATACTCGGTTGGGAATTGCTGATTTTTGCGATGTTTATAACGGTATTTATTGGTGCAATAGGCTCTGTTGTTTATATTGTCGTCAATGGTGTTATAGGCCGGGGCAACATGATGATGAAAGCATTGCCCTACGGCCCGTACATTGTGCTTGGTACCGTCATTATGCTTCTATTTAGCGCAGAAGTTCGGCAGATTGTAGCGGGCTATTGATAACGCTCTCTGCCGTGTCGTTTCGCTCAATGATGCCACCGCCGAGACAAATATCATCATTGTAGATGACAGCAGCTTGACCCGGCGTGATGTCGCGCAATGGTTCGTCAAATTGTGCCCGAAAACGCTCGTCATTGAGCGGTTCAATCAACGCGGTCATCGGACGTGCTGTATAACGAATTTTGACTTGTGCCCGAAATGTTTCGGATGGTGTTTTCCCACTAATCCAATTGACGCGATTTGCTGTTAAGCTGGCTTGTCCGAGTTCTTCTTTTGTTCCGACAATCAGCGTGTTGCGAAGCGGATTGACGGCGATGACATATAGCGGCACATCCGATTGAATGCCGAGTCCTTTGCGTTGACCGATTGTGTAATTCGCAAGACCGTTGTGCTCGCCGATTTGCTCACCATTTTTGCGTACAATCGGGCCCGGTTGCATGATGTCTGGTGCGTGGTCGGCAAGAAAGCGACGGTAATTACCATCGCCGACGAAACATAAGTCTTGGCTGTCTTTTTTGTTCGCAGTTGGCAGACCGAGTCCTTCGGCGATTTTCCGAACTTCCGTTTTCGGATATTCACCAACGGGAAATAATGTGCGGCTCAATTGCTCTTGTCCCATCACGCTGAGGACGTAACTCTGGTCTTTATGCTCGTCAACACCTTTTTTGAGCAGATAGTTGCCATCATCGGCTTGCGCAATGCGTGCATAATGTCCTGTGGCGAGATATTGCGCATCAAGCGCAAGCGCATTGTTGAGTAGAAAGTCGAAGCGGATATGTCGGTTACATTCAATGCAAGGGTTCGGTGTTACGCCAAGACGATGTTGTTCAATGAAGAAGTCAACGATTTTGTGGCGAAAAACCTCTTTTGTGTCGAGTACATAAAACGGAATGCCGAGTTTGTTCGCTATGCGTCGCGCATCTGCCATTTGGTCGGGCGTACAACAACGATTGTATCGTCGCCCGCCTATCGCCTCCTCAGCCCAAAGACGCATCATCATGCCGACAACGTCATAACCTTGCTCAACAAGCAAT
This sequence comes from Chloroflexota bacterium, assembly GCA_003695675.1. Classification (GTDB taxonomy): domain Bacteria; phylum Chloroflexota; class Anaerolineae; order Aggregatilineales; family Phototrophicaceae. Next base: position 10,744 of record RFIA01000371.1, on the reverse strand, counting down.
GCCGCCGCGACGGAACTGTCAACACCGCCGCTCATTGCAACCACGACACGGATATTTTTATTGGAGTTCATAATTTATACCTAAACGATCTTCATCTTCGCAAGTTTTTTAACTGTTTCGGCCAATACATCGACCACGTAATCAATATCTTCAGCAGTTGTCTGCCTACCAACTGTCAAACGCAAGCTGCCGAGCGCGGTTTCTTCACTGTAACCCATCGCGAGTAGAACTTCGGATGGCTCAGGATTACCTGTTTTGCACGCCGACCCACTACTCGCTGCGACACCCTTGAGGTCAAGATGAGTCAACAACAGGTTTCCATCGATACCGTCGAGAACAAAACTTGCATGAGAAGGTAGGCGTTGTTCAGGATGCCCGGTTAAATGTGCGCCGGGTACGTTGCTGAGCACACCGTCAATTAATCGGTCGCGCATTGTCCGATAGTGTGTCGTGTGATATTCAAATTCGTCATAAGCGATTTGTAGTGCCGTTGCCATACCGACGATAGATGGCGTGTTGTGTGTGCCTGCACGTCGATTGTTTTCATGCCCACCACCGCTTTGGCTCGGTGTGAGTTCAATGCCATCTCGAACGAATAATGCCCCAACGCCCTTCGGGCCATAGAATTTATGTGCCGAAATGCTTAGCATATCAACGCCGAGTTTTTGCACGTCGAGTGTCAGTTGACCGGCAGCCTGTACTGCATCGGTATGAAAGAGTGCATTGCGCTCATGCGCGATTGTCGAAAGTTCGGCAATCGATTGTATAGTCCCTACTTCATTGTTGGCGTAAACGATGCTCACAACGCTGGTATCATCACGCATGGATTGCGTATAGTCATCAACCAAAACTGAGCCATATCGGTCAACAGATATAATCTCTCTCTCAAATCCCATCACAGTTGCAAGTTGTTCAACCGTTACCCTAACAGCTTCATGTTCAATCGGTGATATAACAAGATGCCTAGAACCGTCACTTTGGCGCGCTGTCCATGCTGCACCACGAATAGCCAGATTGTCGCTTTCAGAACCACCACTAGTAAACACAATTTCTGAAGATTTGCAATTTAATATTTGTGCTAATGTGTCTCGTGCATCTTCTATAGCTTGCTCTGCCAAACGGCCATAACGATGTACAGACGACGGGTTGCCATAGTGTTCTGTAAAATACGGCATCATAACATCAACCACTCGCGGGTCAGTTGGGGTAGTCGCTGAGTGGTCGAGATAAATAGATCTTCCTACCGACATCAATCTTCCTCACAGGGTTTTTCTCATCAGCGCTTATTTTAATCCAGCGTGGATCAAATGTCTTTAACAAATTTTGTAATGACTCATCGCGATGTAGCAGGTATGATTATCGAATGACTCACGAACAGCATCTAAATTAAATTTGCTGACAATACACTGAACTTATCAGCGTTGCACACTACGAACCCTAAAGGGAGGTTTTATTATGCCGGTCATTGAATCGATTCATGGTCGAGAAGTCCTTGATTCTCGTGGAAACCCTACTGTTGAAGTTGAAGTGACCCTAGTTGACGGCTCGCTCGGTCGTGCAATTGTGCCAAGCGGCGCATCAACCGGCGAACACGAAGCGCTTGAACTGCGTGATGGTGACACCAAACGTTATGGCGGCAAGGGCGTGCTCAAAGCAGTTAATGCAGTTAATGGGCCGATTGCAGATGCACTCACCGATGCCTACGCTCTCAATCAAAAAGCCATTGACGATACGCTAATTAATCTTGATGGTACAGCCAAGAAAAGCAATCTTGGCGCCAATGCAATTTTGGGTGTATCGCTTGCTGTCGCGAAGGCAGCAGCTATTAGCTCTGGATTGCCTCTCTATGCTTATCTTGGCGGGGTGCATGGACATATCTTGCCCGTACCAATGATGAATATCATGAATGGAGGTAAACACGCTGAGGGCAGTACAGACTTTCAAGAATTCATGGTGATGCCAGTTGGCGCAACATCATTCCGCGAGGGGCTGCGGTGGGGCGTTGAGATTTATCACGCGCTGAAGAAAGTGCTTCACAAACAGGGGTACCCCACAACAGTCGGCGATGAGGGCGGTTTTGCGCCAAGTCTTGGTTCCAACGAGGGTGCAATTGAAGTCATCATAGAAGCAATTCAGCAAGCTGGCTACACACCCGGCGCACAAATTCGTATTGCACTTGACCCCGCAACATCTGAAATTTATGAAGATGGCAAGTATCATTTAGCGATTGAAGGCCGTTCGTTAACCGGTGAACAGATGATCAAATTCTGGGAAGATTGGGTCGAACGTTATCCAATTATTTCGCTTGAAGATGGACTCGCTGAAAATGACTGGGAAAATTGGTCGCAATTAGTCGATGCCATTGGTGATCGGGTGCAAATTGTCGGCGATGACTTGCTAGTTACGAATGTCGAACGAGTTGAACGTGCTATCAGAGAAAAAGCATCGAATTCGCTGTTGTTCAAACTCAATCAAATTGGTTCATTGACAGAAGCGCTTGCCGCCGCGCAAATGGCACAGCGACATGGATGGACAGTTGTGACAAGTCATCGTAGTGGCGAAACTGAAGATACGACGATTGCTGATGTTGCAGTTGCGATGAATGCAGGGCAAATCAAGACCGGTGCGCCTGCCCGTAGTGACCGCGTTGCCAAATTCAATCAATTATTGCGTATCGAAGAAGAACTCGGCGATGCGGCAGTTTACCCCGGTTTGAAGGCTTTCACTAATCTTGGGTATTAACGCTTATAGAAAGAGCAGTGATTTGTCTCTAAATAATATCAACAGCAAAAGAACAAAGATTGTTGCTACCATCGGCCCCTCTTCAAACGATGAAGATACATTGCGACAACTCATTCGACTTGGGTTAGATGTCGCACGGATTAATTTTTCACATGGCGATCATGAAACTCATGGCAAGACAATCGATACGGTACGACGGATTGCCAAAGAGGAAGGCGCCGTAGTCGCAGTGATGTGTGACATTCAGGGGCCGAAAATTCGATTGGGCAAGGTCGCTGATGAGCCGGTGCTCATTGAGCCGGGAGATACGATCACACTAACACTCGACGATGTTCCCGGAACAGATCATATCTATTCATTGCCACATCCTGAATTTATGCGGGATATTAAGCCCGAAATGTCCCTTTTACTTGATGACGGCAATATTGAATTTGTTGTGAAAAAGACAACAGGCCGAACGCTCGTTTGCGAAGTGGTTATTGGTGGCTATCTCAGTTCGCGGAAGGGGGTTTCTGCCCCTGCTGCACATTTGACTCTTTCAGCTATTACAGATAAAGATCGCGAGGATATCGAATTCGCGGTCTCGAAAAAAAGCGATTATATTGCAATGTCATTTGTCCGTTCTGCAGACGATATTCGCGAAATGCAATGGTTACTACGACATCTTGGTGGTGATGCTGCTATCATTGCCAAGATAGAGAAGCATGAAGCCCTTGAGAATATCGAAGAAATTATTGCGGTGTCGGACGGTATCATGGTGGCGCGAGGTGATCTCGGTGTTGAAACGCCAGCCGAGCAAGTGCCATTTCATCAGAAGCGGATTATTCGGCTGTGTAATGCGGCGAGCAAACCGGTTATTACGGCAACACAGATGCTCAGTTCAATGGTTGACAATCCGCGTCCAACGCGAGCCGAAGCAAGTGATGTTTATAACGCAATTATCGATGGTACCGACGCCGTTATGTTGAGTAACGAGACCGCAAGTGGTAATTATCCGGTTCATGCTGTTGAGACGATGATAAATGTAGCTGAAATTGCGGAAGAACATCTGTGGGAAAATCGATTGCCATCGGTAGCCATTACGCCAAATTCAATGAATGAAGCTGAAGCGACTGCCGATGCAATTAGCCAAGCGACATTTCAAATCGCCAATGCGCTCAACCCCGCGGCGATTGTGACGACCACACTTGGAGGCTATACGGCGCGGCGTGTTGCACGTGAGCGTCCTGCGACACCGATTGTGTGTATTACACCGAATGAAACGACATATCATCGGATGGCGCTTGTATGGGGTGTCCTACCGTTGTTGACGCCAGAATTTAATACGATTGATGAAATGATTAGTGTCGTTGTACGAGCAGTTGTTGAAGCGAAATACGCCGATTTGGGCGACACGCTTGTTATCATTGCTGGGGTGCCGTTCGGTATTGGTGGGCAAACCAACTTTATAAAAGTCCACAAAATTGGATCTTCAGGTGAACTCTAATCAGTATCATACAAAACCCCTGTGGACTCCTGTATTTGAAATTATTTTAAAGATCATCGGTGTCCACAAATTCAAGCGAACTCGCCTGATGTGAACTTTTTGGCGTTGTTGCCGAAAGAAAATCGGGTTCTGTTACAGGCGACCATTCAGTCGTGACTGGCACAGTTGGCTTGATATGTTGATGATGCTGATGCTCGTCCATTCGATAATTTGCCTGTGTTGTCGAGCAATGTGGACAAATATTCCACGACAAGTCAAGCGGGCGTTGACAATTGATACAAGCCTTCTTCAAATGTGTGTGGCAATGTGGGCAAACCTGCCAATCGTCATGAATATGGTTGCGGCATGTTGGGCAGACAGGTTTATCTTCAATTTCCTGCAAGAGCGCTTCTTCTTCAAGGGAGCGTTCATACGCTTCGGAAAGAGTCTCGCGTGGTCGCAGAAAGATATAAATTAGCAAACCTGGTACTGTCAAAACAGCAACCATGATGGCGACAACGGCCTGCGCAAGCGAGTCTCGCGAACGCGCCCGCATATCTCGATAAGACCAGATTATCATTGCAAACCATGATGCTGCAATGACCACACCGACATATACAATTGCGATTAGCAGTGCTGTGCTGCCTTCAATATTTAGACTTGGCATAGATCGTATTCCAGTAAAAGCTGGCGGAAAGAAAAGTTTGGCTTATGATGAGTATAACAGTACCATCATATCGATGCAATGTCTGTACGCAACGATTCAGTTGTCCAGTAGATTGTTTCTCAATGTGTTAAATTTTATTATGTTACGATAGCGAGAAATCGATGTCTAAACCGCTTTCGATTCATGACATGCCGGATAATGAACGTCCTCGTGAACGTTTGATGAATCATGGTGCAGAAGCGTTGTCCACATCCGAATTATTAGCCATTATTATTGGAACCGGTACACCGCAAGAAAATGTCTTGCATTTATCGGAGCGGATTCTAGCCCATCATCACGGGTTGCATGGTTTGGCGCAAGCAACTCCGTCGGACTTGCGACAGATCAAAGGATTGGGGACGGCAAAAATTTCTCAGATTGTCGCGGCTTTGGAACTAGGTAAGCGCTTAGCTCGTTTTGGCCCCGATGAACGTCCCTTGATTCAGAATGCGGCTGATGCTGCGCGTCTAACTTCCGACATGCGATATTTGATGCAGGAACATGTTCGTGTGATATTGCTTGATAGCGCTTCGCGTGTAGTCGCGATGCCGACAGTTTATATTGGCACATTAAATGCAACTGTATTGCGTATTGCAGAGATTTATCGAGAAGCTGTTGCGCGTAATTGTCCCGCCATTATTTTGGTTCACAACCATCCGTCAGGTAACCCCTCACCTTCGCCTGAGGATATTGAACTCACACGAGCAATTTTGGCGGCGGGTCAATTGCTGGATGTCGAATTGCTGGATCATATCATCATTGGACATCAAGATTGGGTGTCGCTGAAGAAATTGAACCTGGGATTTGAAGCACTTTAGCTATCATCATCTTCGTCTGCAAAGTTGTTAAACGGCTGCAAATCCACTGTATTGCCAGTTAATACCGCGACTTCACCGACATAAACATCATATTGATGACCCGAGGCATAAAATCGCAGATTCAAAATTGCGCTTGGCCGCTTTTCCGGCGTGAGTATGCTGAAAAGATTGCCGCTATCATACGTGTACCAAGCTTTTTGATTAATAATTTGATGTTCCTGAATACACTCAGCGCTACAGCCAAGTGGATACCCAAGTTGTGGATCGAGTGTGGTGTAAAATCCTTGAAATAAGCGAGCTGGTTCACCATTTGCATCGATATAATCTAGGCGTAACATTAACGGGCATTCACTTCCTTCAACGCCACACGCATTCAATGATTGATAATTGACGTACATCGTCGCTTGCAAACTTAAATGATCAAACTGACTGACGTCGAATCCTTGTTGGCTGTCGGTGCCAAAAGCTTGAATACAAAACGTTTCCCCATGTGTGCTGGCATTTTCGCTACGAACCATGTGCAAAGCAGTGCGACCGTCTATCTTGGCAACACTATATTTGCCTTGTGGCACATTGTTTGCACCATTACCACACGCCCAATCCAGTGGAAGCGATTGTACAACTTCGTCGGGTTGTGTTCTCTCCGGGATATGCGTATTTTGGAAAGTGCTGTTTTCGATAAGATCGATCAGGGCTGGTGTTTGAACGATTTGTGCTTCAATAACTGTAGCGTTATCTGGGTCGTTAGTTGGGTTTGCGAATTGAAAGATTATTTGTTCACCGGCTGGAACAGACTGGCTTGCTGCCGGATTAGTGGGGTCGAGAATAATTGCATTTCCTGCCCGATTAATGACACGCACTTGCGATGGAGACGCCGACACCCTATATTGCCCGCTTTGACTCACATCTATAATCATATTATTCATCGTCTCAATTGTGAGTTGTAATCGTCGGTCAATATCTTCAACGACGAATACGTCGAGTTCTCCTGAAAACTCTTTAAGATTGATATTGTATGGTGCGCGACTCCAATCAAAGCGTGGCCGCGAGAAATTGTCTAATAGCAAAGACGTGTTGCTCTTGACTGTGATTGCAACAATGAGATTGTTGTTCTGTTGGTTCATGAACGAGATGCTGGCCTGTGATTGGGCATCTGTTCGGACGGTCTGGTTATTCAGAATGTGGCGGCGATCACGTTCGACTTGTTCAATTAAATTTGCGTCTGTGATACCGACTGTGCCTCGTCCGACGATAAGGAACGATTGACCTGAAACAGTAGAACGAAAGAGAAAATAATTCAGGGTGAAGACGCTACCAGCCAAAATAGCGCAAAATATGATGAATGCGCCCAACAAAACGCCCCATGCCAGACGTTGGACGTCATCTTGTGAAGCCGTTGGCGTTTCAGATGTAAATGTTGATTCGGTCACAGCAATCTAATATCCGCATTTTTGTTCACATTGGGATTATATCTCATTGCGATGGGATGCGGCTATTGTTGATTTCCCAATTTGTGATGATGTTGCCTCGACGCAATTTTCAGGGTTGAGTATAATATTTGATGGCTAATGAGCTTGAGTTAATAACACATACTCGGAGGTGATACGCAATGTCCGGGCATAGCAAATGGTCTACCATTAAACGTAAGAAAGGCGCAGAAGATGCTAAGCGTGGCAAGTTATTTACTGCATTAGCACGCGAAATCACAATTGCGGCGCGAGAAGGCGGCGGAGATGTCGAATCGAATCCCAAACTCAAACTCGCTGTTTCCAAAGCTAAGTCGAATAATATGCCGAAGGACAACATTGAACGCGCTATTCAGCGTGGTATAGGGGGGGGGAACGAAGCTGCTCTTGAAGAAATAACCTATGAAGGCTACGGTGTTGATGGCGTTGCTTACATGGTCGATGTATTGACTGATAACAAAAATCGCACACTTGCTGAGATCAAGCATGTATTCAGCCGCGCTGGTGGTAATCTTGCCTCGGCGGGTTCGGTTGCGTGGCAATTCGACCGTAAAGGATACATTATGCTCAAAGGTAACGACCTCGACTATGAGGAAGTTTTCATGGTTGCGGCAGAGGCGGGTGCAGACGATGTTATCGACGAAGATGGCACAATTGTGATTTATACACCACGCGAAATGTTTGGTGCTGTTGCGCAGGCACTCAGTGACGCTGGATATGAAATTGCTGAGTCTGCCTTGCGCTGGGAGCCGCAGAATGAAACTGAGCTACCTGTCGAATCAGGATTGAAGAACTTGCGCCTAACGGATGCACTCGAAGCGTTGGATGATGTACAGACGGTTTCATCAAACCTAATGATGACGGATGATGTTATTGCGGCTTTCGAGTCAGAATAATGCTTTCGCTTGGTATCGATCCGGGAACAGCGACAATTGGCTATGGTTTTGTACGAGAACGACATGATGGGGTCTTGCAAGCGGTTGCCTATGATGTCATTACCACATCGCCGAAGTTGCCAATGTGGGAACGTCTGAAACAGATTCATGATGAGATACAAATGCTCGTCGAGCGCTATGAACCCGATCATGCTGCTGTAGAGGAATTGTTCTTTGCTCGCAACGTCACAACCGCGATTACTGTTGCACAAGGACGCGGTGTGATCTTGCTCGCTTTAGCGAATGCGGGTGTACCGGTTGCAGAGTACAAGCCCAATGCTGTTAAGCAGGCTGTTTCGGGTTATGGTGGTGCTAAGAAACCACAAGTTCAAGAAATGGTGCGGATACTACTTGGCCTTGAAGAAATCCCGAAACCAGATGATGCTGCAGATGCGCTTGCTGTTGCTATCACTGATATTCATAGTATGCGTTACAACAATCTTTTGGGTTAGAGAGTGCTGGGATGATTGCGAGTATTCAAGGGCGCGTAACAACGACTGGTGACGATTATGTTGTCCTCACAACCGGTGGTATCGGGTATCAAATCTATACACCGTCCTCGGTGTTACAACAGATTGATACGTCAGGCGAAGCCTTCTTGTATACTGCACTCATCGTGCGTGAAGATTCGTTGACCCTTTATGGTTTTGCGACTATCCCGGAACGTGAATTGTTTGAGACTCTCATCGGTGTGACCGGTGTTGGCCCGCGATTAGCACTTGCTATTTTGAGTACATTGAGTGTAGATAATTTGCGACATGCCGTTGTGAGCGAACGTGCTGAAATCCTCACGCGAGTGTCTGGCATTGGCAAGAAGACTGCCCAGAAAATTGTCTTTGAGTTAAAAGATAAATTTCCGATTGGGTTGGATGCTATCCCCGTTGATTCATTTGATGATGTCAATAGCGATGTTTTTGATACGCTTGTGGCTTTGGGTTATAGTGTTGTTGAAGCACAGGCGGCTATACAAACACTGCCAAGTGATGCACCTGACGATGTTGAAGAGCGTGTACGATTAGCGTTGGAATATTTTCTATAGGGGGCAAGTGTGGAAAATGTCATTGGTCATCGTGTCGATGTGCTTGACAAAGGTTGGATTGAACTCATCGATATGATGCCACACCCGGATTTGGGCATTCCCGGCGATCTTGCGATTGTCAATGCGGCGCGTGTCAGCTTTCTCGGCGAGAGCAAGGGCGACGAACGTGACAAAAAACTCCTCTTTTACCTGCTGCGTCATCGCCACACAAGCCCCTTCGAGATGGTTGAATTCAAATTCCGTGTGCGTGCTCCTTTGGTGACGTGGTGGCAGTGGGTCCGTCATCGAACTTGGAATATGAATGCACAATCGGGGCGGTATACACCATTTGAGGAGAATGATTTTTATGTTCCAAGTGTTTGGCGAAAGCAGTCTCGCGATAATAAACAAGCTAGCGAGGGCGAAGTCGATGATCAAACTAATGCGGCTTTGATGGACAAGTTGATTGCACATTATGAACAGGGTTTTGCTCTCTATCAAGAAGCACTCGAAGCCGGAGTCTCGAAAGAAATGGCACGCTTGTTTTTGCCCGGTTTTAGTGTTTACTATACTTGGATAACTAAAATTGATGCTCACAATTTGATGCACTTTTTGCGATTGCGGCTAGCCCCCGATGCCCAGTATGAAATTCGTGTTTATGCGCAGGCTATTTATAAATATTTCTTCAAACCGACATTGCCATGGACGGCGGAGGCTTTTGAATTGTACACGTTGAGCAATGCCGAATAACATCTAACCGGTCGCGGGTCGGTCGGGGAATAACTCAGCCCCTGTTGCTGGACAAAATTGTTGAATTTGTCTGTTTAGCGGAATCACTGACCAACTATATGGTTTCGCTTCCTCAAAGAACTCCACTGGGAATCTATAAATCGTCTCGGACACAAAATCTGAAAAGATTTCTATCTGGAATTCATCATACAGAGTAACCCGGTAATTGACAGCTTCCGGTATTGGATTCCACGCAATGGTGGGCACTGTGCCCGGTGTATAGATGCGCTCATTTAATTCATCGTTCGGGCGGAAGTTTCGGCAACTTGGCAAGAATGTCGCTTGTGGAATAGGAGTGGGTGGTATAGGTGTATTGGTTGGTATTTCTGGCTCTGTAATGGGAGTAGCCGTCCACACAGGGGGGAGTGTTGGTGGCCCGATATTCACAGGTTGTGTGGGGTTTGCCGGTATTTCTGCTGTCGGATTGGTTGTCTGCGAGTTCAATGTTGGTGGTTCAGTTGCACTCTCTGTGGGCCTTGTTTCCCCTCCTAATGTCGGTGCGAGCGTTGGTAGCTCATCGGCGTCACCCTGACTGCATCCGACTAGAATGAGCATTATCAGCGGCAATATTTTATACAGGCGCATGTTCCCCGAGTTCTCCCCACAACTATGTAGCAAGGCTGTTTTGCTGTCGTCATCCATTTGGTGGTTGCAATGGTAGTGATGCATTGCCCGTTATCCACAGTGACAACCAGATGATGGCTATTATCATGACGAACAAACCAAAACCAAAATACCACAGAATCGCCGGACGCGCCTGTGGTGTTTCGCCGACAATTCCGACCAATAACCACCAGCCGATAAT
>RFIA01000370.1 GCA_003695675.1 Chloroflexota bacterium | reverse complement strand
TGGGGCATTGCGTGCAATGCCCTGAAGGGTTTAGCAAGCTAAACCCCAACGATTGTCCCCTATTTTTGCATCAAAGCGCAAATGTCAACAGAGCCTAATGTATGGATATGATCTCTCCACAGCAACTATAGCAGGTTATGCTACAGATGCAAACTCAATGTGTTCTCAATGGTCTATTTACTAACTACGAATTCCCCGCATTTTCTGTGTGGACGTGCTCGTGTTCAAAATGATAGATACTGCAATCTTGTGCGGCGCCGGGGCCGATTTGCCGCGCGTTCGTGTCCAAATAGGCTTGCAAATCTGCGCTGTCGAACAACATTGAATGATCGACAACGATGAAATAGTCCGCCCCTTGCTCATGAAAATCAGCGACTTGCTGTGGGCTGTGTTGATCTGCTGGCAACGCCCAACCGTAACGATTGCTATAATAAAATATATTCGGCTCTTGATAATTGTTGGCAACGCCGTCATCGATTGCGGGTGAGTTGACGCTGACGACAATCAACGCCTCTTCGGGGACAAGCTCAGCGACATGTTGTGAACACGACCACAAGGGTTGGTCATACGTTCTCACATTCGAGCGATATACCCGCAATGTTTGGATGAATACGAGCAATAGCGCCACAATACTCGCAAGATACAAGAGGCGCATAGATGGCTTCATAGTTTGCAAATAGGCGACCGGTCGTTTGATTTCGTAAAGCCAATCCAGCCCGACTTTCTCATAGAGCCAATACAAACCCAGCCCCACACCAAGCGCGACAAACGGGATGCTGAATATGTGATAATAGAGGGCGAAACTTGTGTAACGCGGAATCACCAGATAATAAAAAATTTGTGCGACGCTGCCATAAAGCAGCAACATCGGTTGTCGTTTGCGCCATGCCCACACGATACCTATCGCGAATGGCACGACCCCGCCAAATGCGAACACCCATTGGATGTCGATCATGGCGACCGAAGAATAAAATGATGGCGAAGTCCAGTAGGTGAGATTGTCGAATTTGCTGTCGCCCCCCGAAACGATGCCGAAGGTGTTGCCATACGTCAGATAGAGATTGCGGGCGTGCAGATACCACGCAAGACCCGGCAACAACGCTATGACTGCGAAAAGCCAGATTTGCCATTGTGTCAAGGCGCGTAATCGATATTTCTGCAACAACATCAACAGGAAGATGAAGCCAATGTGTATCGTCGTCGGTTTGACTAAAATCGCCAATGCCGTGCTGACAGCCGCCAACAAGAGTAAGCCGAGTCGTTCTTCGTTGATCCATCGATAAAACAAATACAGCGCTGCCAAATAGAAAAAGAACGCCGTCGGCTCCGGCATGAACACCACGCTATAACGCAGATTGAGCGGCGTAAAAACGAAGAACAGCAACGCAACGACAGCAGCCGGGTAGGGCACAAGTTTGCGTGCCAGGGCGTAAAAGACGACGAAGGTCGCTGTGGCGAAGAGCAAAGATACGAACAGCCCCAACCAAATTTGCTCACCGAAGACGCGATACAACTGCGCTGTCAAAAAGGGAAATAATTGAAATTCCGTCTCGACATAACCGGGACCGTTCCCGCCCCAATTGATTTGTGGATAAAGCAATCTAAAGCCATTTTCCCAAAAATTGTGGGCGATGGACGCGGTGTCGGTCTGTCGCCACGCCGTATGTTGGAAGCCGCTGGAAAATTGTGGAATGAACACAAAGGGCAAGCGAACGATAACACCAAAAATAATAATCAACACGGGCGCCCGACGATAAAAAAATTGTAGCGTTGTTCCGACACGAGTGGATAGATTACTAGACGTATCAAGCTGTTGTGACATTATTGTCGTCTCTTCATATATTTTCATATTTTCAGCGATAACACGGTAAGCTGAGAATGCGACTACACACTCAGTCATCGACAGGACATCGTCCTCAATGTATATCTTATCTAAATTGTGACGATTAAACATATTTTCGCGAGACATTTCATGAAAAATTCATGGGGACATGCCGTTTTCATGCGCAGACTTTGTGTGATTGTCAGTTACGCAGGTCATCATTCGGAGAGGGGGGCCGGGGGGTGAGGTTTTTGTTGAAAACAGTCTCCACGCTATTTTGTAGGGCGCCCAACAGGCTGCCTGAGTAGTGACGTCGGAAGACGAATAATCTCGTTAAGCCAGCCGTCGGAAAATGACTTGCTCACCAGCGCTGGTGAACCCGCCGAATATGTTCGCATCGGCAATCGTGATTTGAAGCACGAAACCGTAGGGCATCACGGCGCCCGGCATCGCGACATTGACCCAACTGCCTTGAAACGTCAAATATCCCTGCGCGAGTGTCCAGCCACCTTGCATTTGGGCGATACCCTGCGGTGTGTAAAGCTGCCCGGTGAACAACCCCGATGGCATAAAAACAAATTCACCCGAAGACATGAATTGCATGAATTGGAGTTGAACCTGCCAACGCCCAACTGGGTGAAAATATCCCGGCGATACGGTATATTGCTCTTCAAGTTGGTGGCGCTGCTCAGAGATGCTATGCCCCGGCGAACTCTTGCCATGCAGCGTATTCACGAGTTGATTGAGCGCTTCCTGATAATTGCCGGTGCTGAAGTCGACATATTGCACGCCACTGAGTTGATATTTCAAATCATCCGGCAATGTGTAGGCCTGCAACCGTGCCGGGACGATTTTCTTCTCGGCTTGAAAGGCGAGCGAAATCTCGATTTTGACATGCCGCGATGCGATGGAATTCGGCGATAATACAACGATAAAAGTGTCGCACCCATTGATACCCTGTACAATGGCCTGCATCCAATTGTCACCGCCTCTGATGTCTTCGCGGTCGATCCACACTGAAAAACCGGCTTGCCCCAATGCCCCCGCCAACCAATTGGTGAATTGATCGTCTTTATGCGCATAGCTGATAAACAATCTCATGCGACCCCCTTACGAATTCTTTCGGTTTGTCGGTTAGCGCCCTGTCCAATCGCGCAGATAGAGGAAGTCGTGGCCGATAGTGCGGCGGCTGACCTTGGCAATATTCGGCATCGTGCGCTTGAAGTGATTGGCCTTCACACGTCGCCACACATCTTCGACGAAATGACGCTCAAAACCCTCGTCGACGACTTCATCGACGGTGAAGCGTTCGTCAACCAACAAATACAAGACTTGATCGACATCATTGTACGCGAAGCCGAGTTCGCCTTCGTCGGTTTGCCCTTCCCACAAATCGGCAGACGGCGCTTTGTTGAGTATCGAGTCCGGCACACCGAGCGCCGCCGACAGTTGCCGCACTTGCGCTTTGTACAAGTCGGCAATCGGTTGCATGGCAACGCCGCTGTCGCCATAAATCGTCGTGTAACCGAGCAAGAATTCGGTCTTGTTGCTCGTGCCCATCACAAGGCCGCCCCACGCCGACGATTGATCGTATAAAATCGTCATCCGCAAGCGTGCCATGACATTCCCCTTGCGCACATTGTTCATCTCAGGCAATTGCTTGAATAAAGCTTCGGCCATGTCGGTGATGGGAATCGTTTTGGCGGGCAGTTGCAGCGCTTCGATGACTTTTTCGGCGTCGAGCAGGCTGCTTTCCGACGAGGTGCGATACGGCATCCGCAGAGCGAGGACATTCTCAGCACCGAGTGCTTGTGCCGACAGATAGGCCGACAACGCCGAGTCGATTCCGCCGGAAAGCCCGATGACGGCGCGGTGTAGCCCGGCTTTTTCGATTTCGTCGCGGATAAAGCCGGTGATGATGCGCCGCGCGAGGTCGGTGTTGATGCGCAGGCGATGGAGAATGCTTGGTTGTGCCTGTGATGTCATCGAATCATCTTTCAAATGTTTGAATCATGAATCCATCTCGGACGCGATAATATAGGTATACAATTAAATTCAGTAATACGCAATTTGTAGGGGCGATTCGCGAACCGCCCCTACAGAACTGTCGAGAGTCAAGCGATGTGTAGGGCGACAATCTAACATGCTCATGCGTTAACACCCGACGCGCTATTTATGAAAATGCGGCAGCACCTCGTGCGCCATCAATTCGATGCCGTCGATGTCGTCTAGGTCAAGCCATTGTAGCATAAAACGTTCGACACCGGCTTCGGCCATCGCGCCAATTTGGTCGATCACTTCGGAAGCCGTGCCAACGAGGACGCCGCGTTCACGCAGGCTGTCGGCATCGCGGTCGCCAATCTTCTTCGCGACTGCGGCGTCATCTTTGCCGAAGTTGACCTGCGTCATCACCGACCGTTTGACATCGCCCGGTTGGCGTCCTTCAGCTTCAAGCAATTGATTGAGCCGTTCGTTCCGTTCGGCATACGCCGCCGAGCTGATGAACAAGCCGTTCCATTCGGTCGCATATTTGGCGACGAGCGGCAGCGTCAATTTGGGGCCGTTGCCGCCAATCAAAATCGGCGGGCCGCCGGGACGCGCAGGACGCGGCAGCAAAATTGCGTCGTTGAGCGCGAAGTGCTCGCCCGCGAACGAGACGGGTTCGTCGCTGTCGAAGAGCAAGCGCGTCATCTGCAAGGCTTCTTCAAACATCGCGAAGCGCGTCGGCACATCGTAGAACGGCACGCCAAAATGATGATGTTCGCGTTCCTGCCAACCGGCGCCCATGCCAAGAGTCAATCGCCCGCCGCTGAGGTCATCGACTTGCGCGGCCATGCGAATCGTCATCGTCGGATGGCGGAATGTGACCGGTGTGACTAACGGGCCGAATTCGATGCGATTGGTATGACTCGCGAGATACGTCAGCGAGACCCATAATTCCAGCGAGTCATAATCCGGCGGATTGGCATTGGTGTAATGGTCGGAGCGAAACAGGCATTGATACCCGCTGTCTTCCGCGACGCGGACAATGCGTTTCCATCGTTCCCAATTGAGACCGTTTTGCCCCTCAAGCATTAATCCGATTTGAACCATATTATTTTCCTTTTTATAGCAGCTATCGGCCTATGCCTTCTCGCGCAGCAGACGCACAGCAGATTCGGCGAGCACTGCCGCGCCGATGGGCAGCGCGTGTTCGTCAATATCGAATATCGGGCTGTGATGTGGGCGTTTGATGTCGTCGAGTTGGACGCCGAGATTGAACATCGCGCCGGGCGCTTTCTGCGCCATGTAGGCGAAATCTTCCGCGCCCATCGTCTTGGCTTTTTCTTTCGTGTTCTCCTCGCCGATGGTGTCGCGAGAAACCGCGCGGACGAGGTCGGCGACATGCGGGTCGTTGTACATCGACGGATAACCGCGCGAGATGTGCAGCGTGTAATCGCCGCCGAGTGCGCGGGTGACGCCGAAGGCTTTTTCGAGTTCTTCATGAATCTGCGAGCGAGTCTCTTCGTTATAACTGCGAATCGTGCCGCTGAGCTTGACTTCATTCGGGATGACATTCGGCGCGACACCGGCATGAACGCTGCCAATCGTCACAACCGATGGCTCAGTCGGGTTGAGGCGCCGCGAGCGGATTCCTTGCACCGCGTTAATCACTTGACCGAGAATGAATATCGGGTCGATGCCGGTATGTGGCGAGGCGCCATGCGCCCCCTCACCGATAATCGTCGCGAAGAACGAATCGACCGCCGCCATGAAATGCCCGTCCGCAACTTCGACGGTGCCGCTCGGCGACATGCTGGCGACATGCAGGGCAATCACCGCGTCGAGTTCTTCAAGCGCGTTGTCTTCAATCATGCGCGTTGCGCCGCTGTGCCCCTCTTCGTCCCACCGTTCTTCGCTCGGTTGAAACAGGAAGCGAATTTCGCCCGGCGGCAGGTCATCGGTTTCGTTGAGCATTTTGGCGACGCTCAACAAAATCGCCGTGTGCGCATCATGACCACAAGCGTGCATCACACCCGGCGTCTGCGATTTATAGGGCACATCATTTTCTTCTTGGATGGGCAGCGCATCCATATCGGCGCGGATGCCAATCTTCGGCCCGTTGCCATCGCCGATGCGAGCGACGACGCCGGTAATGCCGACGCCGACCTCGACCTCAAGCCCCATCTCGCGTAGATTGTCGGCGACGAGACGAGCCGTGCGCGTCTCCTCGAAGCCGAGTTCGGGATGCGCGTGAATATCGCGACGCCAATCGATGATTTGTTGCTCAAGTTCACGGGCGCGTTCAAGATAGTTCATGAAAAATTCCTTTCGTTAAAATGACATCAAATCGTTTGATTGCTAGGTTGTGTTGACATTTCATAGATTGATGCGGAATCAAGTGACGCCAACGCAGAGCAAGCGTTCCGTTGGGGCATTGCGTGCAATGCCCTGAAGG
>RFIA01000369.1 GCA_003695675.1 Chloroflexota bacterium | reverse complement strand
CCTTCAGGGCATTGCACGCAATGCCCCAACGGAACGCTTGCTCTGCGTTGGCGTCACTTGATTCCGCATCAATCTATGAAATGTCAACACAACCTAGCTATCACATGTCAGCAATCAGCCAATTATCATCAAATTCCTTTATGATCTGATTGCTGCATTGCTGCATTGCTCAGGAGTAATAAATCATGACCGAAACATTCACCTTTCAAGCAGAAATCCAACAACTTCTTGATATACTCGTCCATTCTTTATACACCGAACGAGAGATTTTCCTCCGCGAATTGATCTCGAATGCGTCCGACGCGCTCAATCGCATTCAGTTTGAACAATTGACCAATCGCGATGTGTTCGACGCCGATGCCGAGTTGAAAATTCACATCAAGACCGATGCGGAAAATAACACGCTGACGGTTAGCGATACCGGCATCGGCATGACGCGCGATGACCTCGCGCAGAATCTCGGCGTCATCGCCCGCAGCGGCGCCAAAGCCTTCATCGAAGCGATGAAAGATAGCAAAAATGGCGCATCGGCACAAGACGTCATCGGGCAATTCGGCGTCGGCTTTTACTCGGTCTTCATGGTTGCCGACAAGGTGCGCGTCGTCTCGCGGTCGCATCACCCCGACGGTCAAGCCTTCGCGTGGGAAAGCGATGGCGGCGAGACCTACACGATTGAAGAAGCCGAACGTGACCATCGCGGGACAGACATCATCATCTATTTGAAAGATGATGCCAAAGAATTTACCAGCGCGTGGAAGATCAAAGACATCATCCGGCGACATTCTGATTACATCGCCTTCCCGATTTATGTTGACGATGACGAAGAACCGACGAATAAACAAATCGCAATATGGCGACGGCCACCAAAAGAGGTTGAAGATCAAGAATACGAAGATTTTTATCGGATGTTGACGCTCGACTTCGAGCCACCATTGCATCGTATTCACATGCGGGCCGATGTACCGATGCAATTTTATGCGCTGCTCTATATCCCTAGCAGCTCACAACTGAATCCGTTGAGTCCACGCAGAGAACCGGGACTCAAGCTGTATGCCCGCAAAGTGCTCATCGACGAATACAATACCGACTTGCTGCCGGAGTACCTCAATTTTGTGCAAGGCGTCGTTGACAGCGAAGATATTCCGCTCAATGTCAGTCGCGAGAGTGTACAGGCCAATCGCGTCATGGTCAATTTGAAGAAGACGCTGACGAACAAGATTCTCGGCGAACTCAATCGCATGGCACGTAAGAGACGCGATCATTATCTCAAAATCTATGAGCAATTCGGGCGATATATCAAGCAAGGCGTCGCCATCGCCCCCGAAGACAAAGGCGAACTTGAATCGCTGCTCTACTTCAACAGCACGCGCAGCAACTCGCCTCAAGAGTGGGTTTCGCTACAAGAATATGTCGATGATATGGTCGATGGACAAGACGACATTTATTATATCGTCGGCGATGATTTCTCAAGTGTGCGTCGCAGCCCGCATCTTGACGCCTTCCGCAAACGAGGTATCGAAGTCTTGTACTTCACCGATCCGGTTGATCCATTCATGCTGATGGGCTTGAACGACTATCGCGGGCACAAATTGCGCAGCGCCGATGAAGCCGATATTGACCTGCGCGATGTCGGCAAGGCGCAGGACGACGCCGACGAGATGCAGCACGAAGCGATCACCGACGAAGCGTTCGTGGCGCTGCGGCAGCGTTTCGTCGATGTGCTCGGAGAGCGCGTCAAAGGTGTGCGCGAGAGCAACAAGTTGACCGATAACCCGGCACGCCTCGTCAGCGATGAAGGTGGTCAACAACATCTTCATCGCATTCAACGCTTGCTCGACAAAGATTACGAAATCCCGGTGCGCACGTTAGAACTCAATCTGCGTCATCCGTTGATTCACAATCTGAGCAAGATGATTAATGCTGATCCGGAAAATAAAGCGATCAACCCACTCATTGAGCAAGTCTTCGAGACGACGCTGTTGCAAGAGGGCTTGCATCCCGACCCGGCATCAATGGCGACACGCTTGAATATCTTGATGCAGGCCGCGACCGGCACGCCACTGAGCAACCTCGAATTCCCCGAAGATGACACACCGGTCATCGTCTCGCAAGCTGAAGGCGAAACGGATGCGGATGACGAGTCCGATGATGATGACGCTTATGCCGTCGAGGATGCGGAGTTCACCGAAGTTGCTGCTGAGGCTGAAGCCGACGATACTGATAGCGACGACGATGAGTCAACTGAAGACACGAGCGACGATTAATCTTCGTGTATATTTCGAGTAATGTATTTGCCGGAAGAAAACAAAAGATTCAACGCAGAGGCGCGGAGACGCAGGGAATGCAGAGAAAACCCCTGTGTCCTCTGCGTTTCTGCGGTTCAATTTCTTTTCATGTCAGTACGAGCTGAGGAAGCGACAATTTCACGAACGAATCAATTCATACGTCAAGCGATAACAGGCGGCGTTGAGCGAAAACATAACGACAACTGTGCCCTCTTCGTCATCGGTTTGTGGGACGATATTCGCGCCGAGAAAATCTTCGTGGTCGGGCAAAAACAGCGCGTGTTCATGATCCCACAATTCGAGCTTAACAGACTCGGTTAAATCGTTGAATACATAGTCGTTTGGGTTATGTCCGGGAACCTCTTCCCAGCCGGCCCGCGACTTCATCCGCCCATTAGCGAAGTCGAACTCATCAATAAAATGCGGCTTCGTCAATTTATTTTTCATACAACGCTTATAATTTTGAATCGCCCAAATCGTCTCCCCATTCAGTTTGAGATAGACTTCATCGCCACGAAAGGCCTGCGCCTCAACACACTTGAGCGAAAGCAATTTAATCGTGTGCATAACCTCTCCATGAGTTGATAAATTAAGTTTTTAACAATCCGATTGTAACATATTTGATGGATATGCCAGCGTAAAACTGTCGATATGTCATGAATGATAAGCGGTCTTTTTCGATAACCAAATCCGCGATTGTAGCGTATAGTAGAGTGAGTGCAATGTTACAAACAGGATGATCGCCTATATGTTAAAGAATACCCCCATGTTAGTCATTGTCGGAATCGGCGTTATCGTCGCGGCTGGAATCGGTTTGTTGAGCAGCCGGCAAGCTGCGGACGAACGCAGCGCAGCGCAGGTTGAAGCGGCGGATACGGGCGCAGAAACAGACGCTTCGTCGGCGAACGCAGATGCAAATACAGACACTTCATCGGCAGATGCAAGCGCTGATAGGCAAGATGCAGCTATTGAAGTGGCCACATCGTCAGAATTCATGACGGTTCGTGCTTTGCAGCAGGCCGTCATCCCCGAACATGACCCAACCGATGTCGCTATACGACTCGGTTTACTTGAGGGCGAACTCGAACCACCGCCGGAAAATCCGCCGCCGCTTGCAGTCGGGGCACGCGAGACATTTTGGGTCAGCAATTCGGAAACCGATGAAGATTTTCAGATTGAGGCGACGTTACAAGTCGTCGGCGAGCATATTTATCTGTGGGTGCAAGACGGGCAAACCGTCCCGCAAGAACAACTCGAAGCGCTCGCACAAGGTTTCGACACGCGAGTATATCAACAGGTGCGAGACTTGTGGGGCGAAGAACCATCGCCCGGTATCGACGGCGACCCACGCATCCACGGTCTATTTTCACGCGGACTCGGTTCGTTCATCGGGGCGTATTATGCCGGTCGGCATGTTTTGCCAAGCGCCGTGCTGCCGCGCAGCAACGAGCGCGAAATGTTTTTCTTCAACATCGACAATGTCGCCGGTGCGCCGACCTTCATCCTCGAAGGCATCATGGCGCACGAATTCCAACACATGATACGCGACAATATTCAGGGCAATCAAGAGACGTGGTTGGACGAAGGCTTTTCCGACTTCACCCAATTGATACTCGGTTATGACCGACAAGGGTCGTCGATTGCGTTTCTCGCAAAGCCGGACACCCAACTCAATTCGTGGACAGAAGAAGGCTCGCGTGCGCCGGATTATGGCGGATCGTTGATGTTCCTCACTTATCTGCACGATCGCTTTGGGCTTGAAGCGGTGCAGGCGATCAGCAATCATGACTTGCTTGGGATGCAAGCCGTCGATGCTGTCGTGCGCGAATTCGGCAACACCGATGCCAACACCGTTTTCGCTGATTGGTTGATCGCGAATTTCATCCTCGACCCCGATGTTGGCGATGGGCTTTATGGCTATCAATCGCTCGATCAAGGCTTGCCAAGCGCTATCCCAACCGATGAAATCAGCACCTATCCTTTTAATCAGTTGGAGACCGTCAACCAATACGCGGCGGATTATTACGTCGTCTCGAATTTGGGCGATGCAGAAATGCTCGACATCCGTATCGACATGCCGGAGATGACACAACTCATCCCGACCGACGCCTTCAGTGGAGACTTTATGTGGTACAGCAATCGCGGCGATGGCAGCGATATGCGCCTAACACGCGCCTTTGATTTGACCGATGTCGAGAGCGCAACGCTCCATTATCAGGCGTGGTATCGCATCGAAAATTTGTGGGATTATGCGTATGTCATGGTCAGCGCCGATGATGGCGCAACATGGGAGATTCTCGAAGCGCCCCACACCACCACCGACAATCCACACGGCAATGCGTATGGGCCGGGTTATAGCGGGCAGAGCGAAACATGGCTCGCCGAGTCGATTTCATTGGACGATTATGCCGGGCAAGAAATTCTCGTGCGCTTCGAGTTAATCTCCGACGATGCGGTCAACCAACCCGGCATCGCGATTGACGATGTTGCCATCCCGGAGATTGACTACTTCAACGATTTCGAGTCCACAGACGATGACGGGTGGCAAGCCGAAGGTTGGGTGCGCATCGACAATGTGCTGCCGCAGCAAGCATGGGTACAAGCGGTGCAACTCGCGAACGGCGATGTGCTGCCGACTCGGTGGCTAGCCCCGAACGAAACGGCGTGGACACTCCCGTTGGCAGACCATGTTAGTCAGGTGATATTGATTGTCTCGCCATTTGCGCCGGTCACAACCGTGCCGATGGATTACGCACTGTCGGTCGATGCGCAGTAGTGTCGCCAATTCAAAAGCCCCCTGTATTAGATAGGGGGCTTTTGCAACATTGAGATAAGCGTGTGGATAATTGCTGACAATCAACTTGCGACACGAGCGATGGCGTCATTGAGGTTGTCGCAGAAGGGGATACGCTGCTGCGAAAAATAATCTTCCATGCTGTTGTCGCCTACAAATGCAAAACCGAGTTTCGACAACGCGCCGGGGCCGCCGAGAATTTGCCCGAGCACCGTCGCCACACCTTGATACGACGTCCCCGCTTGGCTGACATCGACGATATGATAAACCTTGCCAACACGCCCGTGCATCAACGATGCACTTTTCATATAGGCGTCGGCGACTTCATGAGCGCTCACATCGTCAGCAAATTCAAGCAAGATGACGGGTTTATCATCAAGTTGTTGTACGATTGCAGGCATAATGGATACTCCCTAATGATCAGCATAATGATTTCTACGATTTTCATTGTATGGGAGAACCGTCAATTTTCAGTTGGCTAAAAATGAATTTTTCTTGAATTTTTAAGAAAACTCGGCGTTCTTGGTGGTTTCATATTTTGCATGTCAGTCGATTCGTTGATGCGAGCTGAGCAATTATTGCTGCTGAGGGTTTTCAGGCGTGATGCCGCGTTTTGCTGCGAGTTGTTGTTCGAGTTCGCGCCGTCGTGCTTCGTTGGCTTGCCGCGCTTCTTCGAGTGTTTCTTGCCACGCCGCCCGCAAGCGCGTCATGATCTTTTCGCCCGTTTCGGGGGCGAAAATCGCGATCAAAACCGCGCCGATGACCCCGCCGATTGTGATGCCGAGCAGCAAACTCAATATCTTGCGCATGTTCGCTCCTGTTGAAGAGTAATATGCCTATTATAACAAATAACCCTGTGGATGATGATAGGATGCTTGAAACACAATGATAACGATGTCATCTGCGCGACTTCCGGCATATTCGTACAAGCGTTTGACCCAACATCTTGGCGATGTATAATATTGGACATCGTGTAAACAGATTGGACAATATTCATGCGTACACAAGTGGGTATCATCGGGTCGGGGCCAGCAGGTCTGTTGTTATCACAATTGTTGCATCTTCAAGGTATCGACACGGTTATCCTTGAGCGACAAAGCCGCGAACATGTTCAGGGGCGGATTCGCGCCGGTGTGTTAGAGATGGGCACGGTGCAGATGCTGCGCGATGCCCAAGTGCATGAACGGATGGAGCGCGAAGGCATCATCCATGAAGGCATCGGCTTGGCTTTTGCTGGCCGCACTGAGCGCATCGACTTCGCAAAGCACACCGGCGGCGGCACAGTCATGATTTATGGGCAGACCGAAGTCACCCGCGATTTGATTGAAGCGCGGCTCGCTGCCGGTGGCATTCTGAAGTATGAATGCCCTGCTGTCGCTGTCGAAGATTATGACACCAACCAACCGCGCATCATCTATGAAGAAGATGGCCAGCGCAAAGAACTCGTCTGCGATTTTGTCGCGGGGTGCGATGGGTATCATGGCGTTTCTCGGCAGAGCGTCCCCCAAGACAAACTCACGGTTTATGAGAAAATTTATCCGTTCGGTTGGCTCGGCATTCTCTCCGACGTGCCGCCGATTGACAAAGAATTGATCTATGCCAATCATGAACGCGGCTTCGCGCTGTGCAGTATGCGTTCACACACACGCAGTCGTTATTATGTGCAATGTGGGCTTGATGACCGCGTAGAGAATTGGACGGACGACGCCTTTTGGGACGAACTGCGCCGCCGCTTGCCGGAGCGTGTCGCCGACAATTTGGTGACGGGTCCGCGGCTTGAGATGAGCATCGCGCCGTTGCGCAGCTTTGTCGCCGAACCGATGCGCTTTGGCAATCTATTCCTCGCCGGGGACGCCGCGCACATCGTCCCGCCGACGGGCGCCAAGGGACTCAACCTCGCCGCATCGGACATCTTTTATCTGTCGCGGGCGCTCATCGCCTATTACGGCGAAAAGCGCACCGACTTGCTCGACCGCTATTCCGAGACAGCGCTGCGCCGTGTGTGGAAAGCGATTCGCTTTTCGTGGTGGTTCACCTCAATGACGCACCGCTTCGACGACGACCCGATTAACCGCCGTTTGCAAATCGCTGAATTGGATTACATCACCGGTTCAGAAGCTGGACAAACCACGATGGCCGAGAATTACATCGGCCTGCCGTTCGAGACATTCGAGTGATCGACCGAAGCAAACATTACGGCGTCGCTGTTGGCAGCGATTGAAACAACGGAGTCGGCGAGATGATGCGCGTTGGCGAGGGCGTTAGCGTCACGAGGGGCGTGATGGTTGGGCGTTCTTGTGATGGCGTCAGCGTCGGTAAGGGCGTCACCGTCGGCGAGGCGGTTGGCGTCGCTGTCGGTTCGAGTGTCGGCAAGAAGAAGGCGGCCCGTTGCTGATTGGTCAACGGGCGCAGCTTGTTGGCTTGCGCAATCTGAAGCAATTCATCGACTTCAGTAATCCATAAACGCGCTGTGTGGTCGTTTGACCACGACAACACACGCGACGAGTCCTTGCTCCACCGGGCGCCGAGCACCAACCCATCGTGCCGTAGTCGGAATGGCTCCGCCGGATTGCTCAAGTCCCATATTCGCACGATATTGTCGACCGACCACGTGAGAATTTGGCTCTCGGTGTTATTCCACGCCGCGCCGAGCACATCGTCTGGATGCTGCAAATTAAAGACGATATTGCCCGTCGCCACATCCCAAACCCGCGCTGTATTGTCAAACGACCACGATAACAATTGGGTTTCATCGGCGTTCCACACAACTTGCGGTATCGTATCGTCATGGACGAATGTCCGCAAACGTTCATCCGAGTCGACTTCCCACAACGAAATCGTATTGAACGACCACGTCACAATCTGGGTTTCGTTTCGATTCCACATCGCGCCAACAACGGGCCGCTCGTGAACCATCTCTTTGATGATGCCGCCTGTGATGGCGTCCCAAATCCGCGCCGTGCCATCGTCCGACCATGTGAGTATCTGCGTCTCGTCGGCGTTCCATCTGGCGCCGCGCACAATATCGTCATGATTGAGCGGCAAGAATATCGCCCCGCTATCGGCGTCCGACACCCACACGGTGCTGTCGTCCGACCACGACAACACTTCTGTGCTCGACGAGTTCCATATCGCGCCGGACACACCACCGTCATGACGAACGGTCGTCAAGCGCAATGCGTTGTTGCCAGCCCCGGTGATGCGCACCGTGTTATCGTCCGACCACGACGCGATACGAGTCTCGTCGGCATTCCACACGGCGCCGAGTACCGCATCATCATGGCGGACACGTAGCAGTTCGCTGCCGTCTGTCGCGTCCCACACGCGGACGGTGCCATCGTCCGACCACGATAAAATCCGGCTCTCGTCCGTGCTCCACAACGCACCGTTGACATTATTATCATGGGTCATCGTGTTGACAATCGAGCCAGTCATCGTGTCAAAGATGCGGATCGTATCGTCCTGCGACCATGTGAGCAGCAGCGATTCGTCTGCGTTGGGAAGCGCACCGATCACAGGAGTCTCATGGTCGAAAATGAGCGCGACGGCAGGATTGCCAATCGCCCAAACGCGCACTGTATTATCGCTCGCCCACGACAAAATATGGCTCTCGTCGGCGCTCCAACGTGCCCCGCGCACACCGAGAAGACCGGCCTCGTGCCGCAGAATGATCGGCTCTTCCGACATATCCAGTGACCAGATGCGCACCGTATTGTCGAGCGACCACGACAGAATCCGTGTGCCGGACTTGTTCCATATCGCCGCACTGACACTGCCGTCGTGCTGGAAACGCAAATCAACGGGATTCTCGCCTTCGTCCAACGACCGGACAGCAATCGTATTCCCTGACCAAACCAACAACAAGCGCCCATCGGGGGAAAGGTCAACCCCGCCGATAAAATTACTGTTAGACTCAATCGTGGTCACGGTCGCCGTCGCGACATCGACAGCAAAGACAGACTGCCCAGTGCGGGCGATGACCTGCTGCGCATCTGCACGCCAGAGCGCTTGCTCGACACGCGCTGGCAGCGTTGTCATCATCAGGGCTTGGCCGCTTGCAATCTCCCACACCGCAATATCCGTCCCAGCCCACGACAGCAACTGGGTTTCGTCGGCATTCAACAACACACCGGCGACCGAGTCGGCATGGCGCAACAGTAAATTTTCATCGGGCGCGTCCAACGGCCATAAGAAAATCGTGCCGTCACTGGCCCACGAATAGATGTGTGTGCCGTCGGCGCTCCAACGTGCGCCATTCACACTGCCATTGTGCCGGAACGAGACAAGCATTTCCCCGCTCATACTATCCCACACACGGACGACGTTGTCTCGCGTCCACGTCACGATCATCGATTCGTCAGGACTCCAGCGTGCGCCATTGACCGTTTCAGGATGGCGGAAGATCAAGACAACTTCGCCGGTCGTCGTGTCCCACAGGCGGGCAGTCCCATCGCTCGACCACGACAAAATCTGACTGTCATCGCTGCGCCACACCGCGCCATTGACGGGGCCAGCATGACGCATCACCCGCACACGGTTGAGTTCATCGACATCCGAAACACGAACAACGTCCCCCGCCCACGACAACACTTGTGTTTCGCTGCTGTTCCACCGGGCGCCGTTGACGATATTGTTGTGCAAGATATAAGCCTGCTCCTGTACCGGGCCAGCGAGGACATTCAACAAAGCGCTGATACCGCTGACATTGCGCACTTCCGCAAGCGATTCGAGCGCCAACAAACCAGCATCGTGATAATGTTGGCTGGCAAATTCTTGCACGGACTGGTCGGCCAAAAATAACGATTGCCGGTTGACGACATCGAGGCGGCTGGCGTCAGCCGTTTGCGCTTGTTGCGCAACTTGTGTCCCGCGCACTTCGGCTTCTTGCCGATTGGTTTCGGCTTGTTGGAACAAGACCAGCGAAACTATCGCCAATACGACAGCAATCGCGAAAGCGACCGACACCGCTAGCAAAAAACGTCGTTGGCGTCTAGCGGCGTGTTCGCGGGCGACACGCAGCTGCCCCATCACCAACAAAATGACAAACAACAATGTCGAGCGCCGCTTGAGTTCTTCTTCACGCTCTTGTTGAGCGAGCGCCTCTTGTTGCTGCCGCTCCTCCGTTTGGCGGCTGACGCGGATATATTCGCGATGAAGCGCAGTCGGTTCGGGGATTTTGTCTTCACTATTGGCGAGCCATGTTTCGGCCTCGCGCAACTCGACGCCCTTCAGCAACAAATCTTCATTGCGGCCACGCCTGTCCCACTCGCGAGCACGCAGCAGCAATGCGGTATGAGTCCGCACATATTCAATGTCGGTATCGACAGCCTTCAACAATTGGGAGAACGCATCCTCGAATTTGTCCTCATCATCAAAATATTGCCAATTGATATGTTTAATCGCCCGCCAATTTTCGCGTGCTTGTTGTTCCCAATCTTGATAAAACCACTCGGCGATAATCTCTGGTTTGAGACGCCCCTGCTCTTCGACCTCGTGCAAAATAATGGGGATGATGCGCTTGTGATGTTCGAGCGCGTGCGCGACCTCTTGATTGCATATTTCAGAGATGAGCGAATCCGAGCTGATGACGAAAATGAAAGTGTCCGCCGCTTCAATGGCCGAATAGATTTCGGTGAGCCAATCCGCCCCACGCGGAATATCTTCAAAGTCCACCCAAACATCGCGCCCCAACTCGACGATGCGTTCGTGCAATCGTTTCACAAATTCTTGGTCGCGTCGCGAGTATGAAATAAAAACATCGGCCATGATGAATATGTCCCAATCTGTTTGCGCCATTGGTTATTATGGCAGACATTAGCCAAAAGACCAACCACCACGTTTATTTCGACAACTCTTGTCATGACCTTAATCAATCTCTAACGGCGTATTGCAAAGTGACGAAAATTCGATTTGTAAGATCGGGGCAGAGTGATGTACAATGTAATGCCATCTTGTTGACGGAATCTCCCCGCGCAGCACGAGGCAAAACGCTACAATTAAACATGATATTTATTGTCAGCTTAGTTTGAGAGCGATTTTATGGCAACGCTTGGCAAAGCGCCCGACACACCGCAACGCCTGTTCAGTTCGCGACGCGGGCGCATTTTGCGCGAAAATTTAACGGCTTACTTGTTTTTGCTCCCGGCGATTGTCCTCATCTTCACATTTGGCATCTTCCCGGTCGCGTTTGCGTTTTTCGTCAGCCTACATCAATGGCGGCGCTTTCCCGGCGAGTATCGAGCGTTGGGCAATTTCACCCGTGCGATAGGGGACTTCAGTTATGTTCTCTTCTTCTGGCTAGCATTGGCAACATTGGTTTATGCCGCCTATCGTTTGTATCAGATGTGGCGCGACACCGACGATGAGCGAGGCGCTCTATTCTTTCTCGTGCCGGGTATCGCCAACGCGATTGCGCTCGTTTTGTTCACGAATTGGTTTTTCACCACACTTGTCATCATCCTGAATATCCCCAATCGCATCCGCGGGCAAGAAATCACGCGCAGCCTGTTCATGAATGAACTTTGGAACAGCTTTCAATTCCCCGAAGCATTGGACGCCTTCTGGCCGATGTTAGCCGCCATCATCGTCGCGATAGGCATCAGCATCACAACGCTGCGCATCCTGACGACATCGCGCAACACCATCTATCTAATGCGCGGCTCATTGGTGGCAATCTTCGTTGCGTTTGGGATTTATTTGCTGCAATTGACGCTCAACGAAATTGACACCGCGATCACCGTAGCCCGCGACGCCGGTGAAGACTTGCCGTTGTGGTCACAAATCATCATGATTAGTCTCGGCGCGGCGTTGGTTGGGGGCGCGTATTGGGTGTGGCAACGCGCCGTCAAAGCCGACAGCGACCGCCGCTTCATCATGATGTCTGCTGCGGCGCTGTTGCTCGTCTTCGGCGGTTATCTCCTCGTGATGGAATTGCCACAAGCCTTCGCGTCCGCCGATGACGATTTACTCAATGGTTTTCGCATCACGGCGATGTTCGCCTTCGGCACGGTGCCAATACAATTGACTATCGGGTTGGGATTGGCCTATCTGTTGTTCCAAAATATTCAGGGCAAGGCCTTGTTTCGGATGATTTACTTCATCCCCTACATCACACCGTTCGTTGCAACATCGGTTGTATTCGGCATTTTATTCTCGAACCGCGAGTCGTCGCCGATCAACAAACTCATCGGCATTTTCGGTATTGAACCACAGACATGGCTGTTGGAACCGAAAGGCATCTTCCTACTGATCTTCGGTGACGGCGTGCCGGATATTTTGCACGGGCCAGGTCTGGCGCTGGTCGTGATTATGATGTACACCATCTGGACATTCGTCGGCTACAACGCAGTCGTTTTTTTGGCTGGCTTGGGCAATATTCCGAGCGAATTGTACGAAGCCGCCCGCATTGACGGGGCCTCGGGGTGGCGCGTCTTCCGCCATATCACACTACCGTTGCTGTCGCCGACGACGTTCTTCTTGTCGTTGATCGCCATTATCGGCACATTCAAAGCCTTCACACAAATATTCTTGATGCGCAGGCCTGCATCGTTCAGCGCGGTGGACACCGTGAGTATCTACATCTTCGAGACGGTTCGCACCAATTCGCGCTTGGGGTATGGTTCGGCGCTAGCATTTGTTTTGTTCGGTGTTATCTTGCTGCTGACAATTTTCCAAAATCGCATTATGGGGCGCAGGGTGTTTTATGGCTGAAACAGCACGACCGATTGACTTCGTACAAACACAAGTCGCGGAGCAAATTGAACGACCGCGCAAACCGATTCCGTGGGGACGCATCTTCACGTATATCATTCTTATCGCAGGGGTTTTCTTCGCCATTTTGCCGTTGTTGTGGATGATCAGCACATCGCTGATGACTGTCGGCGAAATCAGCATCGGTAGGCTCGTCCCGCGTGAGCCGCAATTTGTCAATTATGCCGATGCGTGGGAACGGGCAAACTTCAGCCAATTCATGTGGAACAGCGTCCGCATCACGGGGATCAGTATCACGGGGATGCTCATCTTCAGCATTCCGGCGGCGTATGCCTTCGCGCGGATGGAATTCTTCGGCAAAAATGTGTTGTTCGCCACGATGCTATCGACCCTGATGATCCCCGAAATTGTGACGCTGATCCCAAATTTTTTGACGGTCGTCTGGTTCGACCGCTTTAGTAAGAGTATCTGCGGCGATTTCTGCGCGTGGATGAACAATTGGCCGTCCTTAACAGTACCTTTTATGGTATCGGCTTTCACGATTTTTCTGTTGCGGCAGTTTTTCACACAAATCCCGGAAGATTTGTTCGACGCCGCCCGTATCGATGGCGCGGGGCACTTCCGTTTTATGCTCTCGGTCGTCGTGCCGCTCTCAAAGGCGCCGATTATGACATCGGTGATTTTCGCCTTCATCGGTTCGTGGAATGCGTTGTTGTGGCCGTTGCTCGTCGTCAGTTCCGATTCGTGGCGTCCGGTCGCGGTCGGTTTGCAGAAATTCGTCGCCGGGGACGCGCCGGGCGAATTTCATTTGCAGATGGCCGGTGCGGTGATGATGGTCATCCCGATTTTGTTGCTGTATTTCTTCACGCAGCGGCAGTTCACCGAAGGCATCGCGTCGTCGGGGTTGAAGGGGTAAGCGTTGGGGTACAGCACGCCGTGCCTCAACAATAAGTATTCACTTTGGTTTCACCGGGCGTGGTCGTTTCGACGACCGGCTCGATAAACATACAAATAGTCTATCAATAGGAGAGAACAATGCGTAAACTTATTTTACTAGTTTTAGTGATGATGATGGCGCTCGGTGTTGGCATTGCATCGGCGCAAGTTGGTGATGTGGACCCAAGCGGCCAAACGATTGTTTATTGGCATCAGTACAACAGCGGCGGTCAACTCGACACCATCAACGCACTGGTGGAAGAATTCAACAACACCAACGAATGGGGCATCACGGTCGAAGCGGTTTCGCAAGGGAGTTACGGCGACATCCGCGACCTGATGAACGCGGCCATCATTTCCGGCGAGACGCCGAATCTTGTCGCCGGTTTCCCCAATGATGCGCTCAGCTACGCGCTTGATGGTGTCGTGGTGGACATCAACACTTACCTCAACGACGAGATGTGGGGCTTCAGCGAAGAAGAACTCGCCAGCTTCAATCAAGGTATCCTCAATGTCGGCGTTGCCGAAGATGGCACACGCCTGCAATGGACGAATCAAGTTTCGGCCAATGTCTTCGTCGTCAACATGACGATGTTGAACGAGCTTGGTTTCGACAGCCCACCGGCCACGCTCGATGAGTTCCGCGATGTGGCTTGTGCAGCGGCGGCGCTTGATGGGGTCAACGGTTACCCGCTCAAGGGCGACTCGTCCGAATTTGAGTCTTTCGTCACCAGTCTCGGCGGTTCGATTTTCATCGATGGCGAATGGAACTTCACCAATGAAGCTTCGTTGACCGTCTTGCAACTGTATCAAGACCTGTTCAACGAAGGCTGCCTCTACATCCCGGACAGCCGCTTTGGGAACACCGACGACTTCGCGCTCGGCATCAACCCGATGGCCGTGACAAGCTCCGCCGGTTTGCCGTTCATCGCCGCCGGTTTTGAAGAATCGGGCGTCGAAGCCGACTGGATTGTGACGACAACCCCATGGGCGGACGACAACCGTACCGTGCAAGTCTTCACCCCCGGCATTTCGATTCTCGTCAGCACGCCCGAAAAACAACTCGCGAGTTGGTTGTTCATCAAATTCCTCGCCGAAAGCGAATCGGTCGCGCGGTGGACGGAGAATACATCTTACTTCCCAATCAATCTCGACGCCAATCCGCTATTGGTCGATTTTGAAGCCAACAATGCGCGTTTCGCCGAAGCCAACGCCCTCCTCAGCGACCCAGACATCAACACCTACGCCGGCTTCCAATTTGCCTCATACGGCCCGGTGCGCGGCATCGTCTCCGAGATGATTGCCAACGTCACCACCGGCGGCATGGATGTGCTAGAAGCGGCTCAAGCGGCTGAAGAAGCGGCGGCTGAAGTTCGTGCCGACCTCGACTAAGCCTTAATCGAACCGTAATTTCGGAGGGGGTGGTTACGCATCAAGATAAGGACAAACCTCACCCCCCGGCCCCCTCTCCGCACGCGGAGAGGGGGAGAAAATAATGCCGCCAGAGGCTAAAAGCCAT
>RFIA01000368.1 GCA_003695675.1 Chloroflexota bacterium | reverse complement strand
GTATCAATCCAGCTTGTCAACCAATTCCTCAATGAATTCTTCATCGATGAAAGAGCCTTTTTGTAAGAGATGATGTGTTTGTGTGCTCAGGCGGTCTCGCTCTTGCGCGGTCAATTCTTTGGCCGTGATGACGACGACCGGAATCCCGCCCATTTCAGGATCATCTTTCATAATGTCGATGACGGCAAAACCGTCGACATCGGGCATCATCAAATCGGTAATCACAAGGTCGGGTTGGTGGCGGCGAATGGCTTCGATGCCCTCGGCGCCGTTGCGTGCCAGAATGACTTCGTAACTGCCACGCGCTTCCAAAAGCCGTTGTATCAAACGGGCAGCGTCTTGATTGTCTTCAATCACGACAACGCGCCGTACTTGGGCCGTCATCTGCTCAAGTGCAGAGAGCAAGCCCTCTTCCGGCACGGCGGGCGTTTGGTCATGATCGGAGAGGTCAACAGAGCGCTGCCATTGGTCGCCGAGAATTTGCTTTTCAACCGGCAGGGTATGCCCCGAGCAGTTGAGCACGACCACATCATCGGGCTTGATGACGCCCTCTCGCACCATGCGGAACAAACCGGCAAATGTAACGGCTGTCGCCGGTTCGACCGAAAGACCGTCCATTTGGGCGACGACGCGCATTGCGGTGAAGGCTTCCTCATCGGTGGCGGACGTGAAGTGCCCGCCGAATTCTTGCACATAATCGTAGAGCAATTCATAGGCGCGACCGGGATTGCCCGTCGCGAGTGTGGCGATAATGGTGCCGGGATTCTCGATGGGCGTCGCGACTCGCTGCCCGCGTTCAAAGGCTTCGGTCATGGGCGCACAGGCGGCAGACTGCACCATGCCGAGCGCTGGCATCGTGTCTGTCAGCCCAAAGTCATACATTTCGCGGAAGCCTTTGCCAACACCTATCGGCCCCATGCCGCCGCTCACCCCTTGCAAAAACCAATCGGGCGGGCGCAGGCGTTCGCCATTGTCATAGATGTTGCCAAGCTGCTCGGCAATTTCATACGAGAGCGTTTTCATCGCCTCAATCGCGGCGACACTTTTAATCCCCCGGTCGAGGAAGATGCCCTTGCTTTTGGCATAGCGGGCGGCGATTTCTTTCGTTTGGTCATACGTGCCGGTAATTTTGATGACTTCAGTGCCATAAAGCGCCGCTTCGCGCATTTTGTCGCCCGGCGTCAGGCTGGGGAAGAATGCCCACAGCTTGATTCCGGCACGCGCTCCATAGGCGCCATACGCAATGGCGACGTTGCCCGTGCTGGCGACGACCACCTCATCGACGCCCATTTCTTTGAGGGCGGAAATGGCGACGGTCGCCTGTCGGTCTTTGAAGCTCCCGGTCGGCCCCTGACGTTCATCCTTGATGTAAAGATGCTTGAGGCCGAGACTCGCGCCAAGCGCCTGCGACTTAATCAGCGGTGTGCTGCCTTCTCCCATGCTGACAATATTGTTGAGGTCGTAAATCGGCAGCACCTCATGATAACGCCATAAGCTCGGATTGCGGTGTTTGATTTGCTGCACCCATTCTTGAGGATTTTCGATGTTGTGTTCATAACGCGCTTCGAGGATATTCTCGCCACATCTTGGGCATCCGGCGACGTGTTTGTCAAGCTCGACACGAGTATGACAATTGATGCACTCGAGGTCGATGTGTTTCTTTCGACTAGGGGTGTGATGGGTCACAGGTGCTTACTCTCCGTTAAATTGCAGGTGGTTGCGTATACCCTGTATAAACTTGTCGTAATCGGTTTCACTGATTTCGATCTTGTGTATCAAGTCGATGCCGTCAAGATACTCACGCTCTTTGGCGTCAACTTCTTCCCCCGTCACGACGATGACGGGGATGTTGGCTGTTTCAGGATTGGCACGCAGTTCGTCGAGCACTGCGAACCCATCCATTTGTGGCATACGCAAGTCCAGTAAAATGAGATTGGGGCGGCGTAAGGCAATCATGCTGACTCCGTCTTTGCCGCTCTGTGCCGTGAAGACGCGATAACGCTCTTGTGCGTCGAGGATTTGCTTGAGGAGGCGGGCGCTTTCTGGCTGGTCATCAATGATTAAAATGCGATCTTTGTTGCTCTCGGTTTCGGCAGCCAACACAATCTTGGTCAGCTCGTCCGGCAAGAATGGCCGTTGCACATAGGCATAAGCCCCCATCTCAAGAGCGCGTTCTTTGTCTTCATTCAGGGTGACAACAACGATAGGAATATCGGCGGTGTCTGCACGTTCTTTAAGATATTGCAAGATGTCCCAGCCTTCGCCATCAGCTAGGTTGACATCGAGAATGATGACCGTCGGGTGCATCCCACTGGCCATGGCCTTCGCCATCATCGGGTTGTCGCCCGTTTGGACTTCAAAACCTTCTCGTTGTAAGACGCGGCGGAATTGATCGACCATCGTCGGGTCTTCTTCGATGAGCAAAATCTCGCGCTTGCGCGAAGGGAAGTTCAAACGCGGTATCGAATTGGTTTTGCGTTTCGGTACTTTTGTCGATGGTGTTTCCATCGTTTCGACCGGTTCCCGCGTACTGCCATTGCGTGTTGGTTCGGTGTCATTCGGTTCAACATCGTCCGAAATCGTCACCGGTTCAAGCTCGTCGGTGTCCAATTTGTCGGGTGCGTTCTCGCCCGACGTCGCATCGACAATTGGCTCAGTGGGTAAGAGGATGCTGAACGTCGAGCCGACATTGACTTCGGAAGTGACGAGCATCTTCCCGCCGTGCATTTCGACGAGCGATTTTGCGATTGGGAGACCCAAGCCGGTGCCGCCGACAGTGCGCGTCAACGACGAGTCAACCTGCCGGAAGGCTTCGAATAGCAGGGGGAGGTCTTTCTCGGCAATACCGATACCGGTGTCCGCCACGTCGGTGCGCACCATCAGGTGGCCGGTCTCTTCATCAGTCTCGGTATAGACTTGAATCGTGATTGACCCCTCGTTGGTGAATTTAGTCGCGTTCGAGACAAGATTGAGCAGCACCTGCCGGATGCGGAATTCATCGCCATACACTTGGGGTAGACCCGACGCCACTTCAATGAAGATGTCGATGGGTTTGTCTTTGACAAGACCGATACCCATCGAGCGCACACCCTCAATGACGTTTTTCATATCGAAGTATTCAAATTTGAGGCTGTCTTCCATCTTCATCGACGAAATCTTGGCTTGGTCGAGAATGTCATTGATCAGGCCGAGCAAATGCTGCCCGCTGTCGAAGATGGTCTTCAAGTCTTGTTCCTGCATTTCGGTCAGCGGCCCGTCGATGCCTTTGAGCATGACACGACTGAAACCAATGATCGAATTCAGTGGCGTCCGCAGTTCATGGCTCATGTTGGCGAGGAAGTCGCTCTTCATGCGGTCGAGTTCGCGTAACTGCTCGTTGGTACGTTGCATTTGTTCGAGCAATTGCGCGTTTTGAATGATTGCGGCCAGCGTTCCTGAGAGGGTCAGCAGCAAGGTCGTCACATCGGGCTTGTTGGAACTTTCGCTGGTGAATTCGAGAATGACCATGCCGACGAGATCGCCGCCGGAACTGAGCGGCGCGAGGATGGCCGACCGTGCTTCGGGATGGATTGGCGAGTATGCTTCGCTCTCATGAACATTGTCGAGCATGGCTGAATTGAGCGAACGAGCTGTTTCCGCCACAATCGAATCGTCGTCGAGGAAAATATCGGTGATTTCACTCAAGGGCATCTCAATGCCATCATAGGCGACCGGTCGCAGAATCGTGAACGGTTCATTGTGCTCATTCACGTAGGTTTCGGGTAAGTAGAACACCACCATGCTGGCCTCAAGCGATGTCCACATCAATTCGGAAACTTGTTGCAACGCGCTGGGCAAGTCTGGCGCAGAAGCGGCGGCTGTCGTCACAGTGAACAAGAAGCTCATATCTGCCGCACGGCTTTCAGACCGTTGGAAGAGCTGCGCGTTATTGATGGCGATGGCGATTTGCCCAGCCAGTGACGTCAACGCTGCGATGTCATCTTCACCGAACGCATTCGGTTGGTTTGATTGCACATCGAGTGCGCCGATAACGTCTTGCTTGATTTTAAGCGGTAACGCCAATTCTGAGCGGGTGAGCGGCAAATACGGGTTCGGTCTATGAACGACATCCGCGTCGGTGGTGTCGAGCGCAACGACCGGTTCGCCCAATGCTGTCGCCTGCCCGATGATGCTGGCCGAACCACGCTGTAGGCTGTGATGAACCGCCAGCAGTTCTTGACCGGCTTCGCCTGTACTGGCTCGCAATACCGCATTTTCATGGGTGTTGTCCATCAAGAAAATCTGAACATGATCGTAACTGAACGCATCTTTGATGATATTCACCAGTCGGGGTAACAACTCGTCTAGCGAAAGGATGGCGCTCGTCGTTCGGCTGACTTCGGCAGTTGTTGCCAGCTGCCGGGCACGATGTTCTGTTTGTTCGAGCAGGCGGGCTGCTTCGAGCGACAGCGAGGCTTGCTCGGCAAATGATTCGTACAATCGCTGATGGCGCTCAGAGTATTCATAAGGGTGTGGCGACCCAATCCAGATCGAGCCAATCGAGCGACCGGCAATACGAAGCGGAATGATGACCAATGACCGCGCGTCGAGGCTTTCAAGCGCCATGCGTTGTGTTTCAGAGAGTGTTTCATCTTCCAAAGCGTCGTTGATGATGAGTACGGACGGATTGCCCAACTGCTCCCACGCTGGGAATTGTGCGGCGGTAAGGTTAATGCCCTGAAGATCGAGCACGCCCTCAATTTGTCTGCGCCGCCACGTCGCCTCGATGTTGACAAAGGCGTTGGGGTCTTCCCAGCTTTCGCCATACAACACGGCGACCAACACCGTTTCGACATGTTCTTCGACCAGATTTTCGGTGACGGCGTTCAAGATGTCCTCAGGCGATTGCGAGTTGGCAAGCGCACGGCTCACCGTATACAGCGCACTCATGTCGGACGCCTGTCGCTCGGCTTGGGCGAACAACCGCGCATTGTTGATGGCGACACCAATCTGATTGGCGAGGGTGTTCAACGCCGCAATATCGCTGTCGGAGAAGGCGTTGGGATAATTGGATTGCACATCCAACACACCGATCACGCGGTCTTGAATGAAGATTGGGAAACCGGCTTCAGACCGGGTGAGCGGAAGGTAAGCATTGGGTCGATGAACGACGCCGGTATCGGTTGTGTCCAACGCGAGCACAGGTTCGCCACGCACGCTGGTTTGCCCGACGACACTCATCGAGCCTTTGAGCAAGCTGTGGTTGATTGCCAGCAATTTTTTGCCTGCTTCGCCTGTACTGGCGACCAGTACAGCATGTTCATCATTGTCGTCCATCAAGAATATTTGAACATGATCGTATTCAAACGCATTCTTAATCACATCGACAACTTGAGGCAGCAATTCTTCAAGCGGCAGCAGCGAGCTGGCGCTGCGGCTGACTTCGGCAGAAGTTGCCATCTGACGAGCGCGGCGCTGTGTTTGTTCCAGTAAGCGCACGGTGCCGATTGAGAGTGAAGCCTGTTCCGCAAAGGCCTGATACATACGCTGAATGGCGGAGCTGTGGCGGTGTGGTTCGGGTGAACCCACCCAAACGACGCCCATCGGTTGACCGGCTGCAAAAAGTGGGATGATGGCTAATGAACGCGCACCCAACGTCATGATGGCGGTGCGTTGTTCGTCGGTCAGGTCGTGCTGGGTTTCAATATCGTCGATTGTGATGGCGACATCCGTAGCGAGCAAGTCCCACACTGGGAACTGCCCGGCTGTCATACTGATGCCTGTGAGATCAATCACGTCATCTTCGGATTTTTGCCAGCTTTTTTCAATGACGATGGAGGCTCGTGGGTCATCCCATCCTTTGCCCTGCAATACGGCGATGAATACCGATGTGATATGGGGTTGAATCAGATGATCGACGACCGTGTTGAGAATATCTGCAGGCGTGCTGGAATCGGCCAACGAACGGCTCGCTTGATAAAGGGTGCTCGTCTCTTCGAGGGCGCTTTGGATTTGGTCGAAGAGTAAATTGTTGTCAATGACGACCGAGGCACTGTCCCCCACGGTTCGCAGATAACGTTTGTCCGTCTCGCCGAAGAGGCGTGGCTTGTGATAGCCCAGTACGATGACGCCATTTGATACCCCCTTGACCATCATGTTGACAAAGGCGACTGCCCCTAGATCGGTGTGGGTTCGCAATGCTTTGCACACATCAGCCGGTTCATCGTCTGCTGCAATATCTTCGATGAACACGGTGTCGTACTGAAGGACGTAATGGCGTTCGATGATTTCGTTGAAGCGATATACGCTTGCGTCTTCGGATTCAAAGACTGAGGTGTATCCGGCGTCTTCTTCTTGCGGCGTCAAGTAGATAGCCAACACATCCGGTCGCAAATTTTCCAGCGCACGTTGCAGGATGTGACCCAGTTCACTAATTTCACTGGCAGCATTAATCGTCGTGGTTGCGTTGTACAGCGATTCGGCTTCTTGCAATGCGGCTTGTGTGCTTTGGAGCAGATTCCAGTTGTCCACGGCGATGGCCGCATTGTCGCTGAGCGTGACCAAAAAGCGTTCTTCTTGGGGCTGCAAGCGATGGGGGTGTTGATAGGTGATGATGATCCAACCGGCGGCTTTTTGACGAATAGTCAACGGCAGGCTGATGACAGTTTGAACGCCCGCCGCAGTCAATACTTCACGAGAAGCGGCGTCCATTTCTTCGCGCTGCCGAATGTCCGAGATGACGAGAAAATCGCTTTCGATCAACAATTCTTGTGGTACAGCGCTGAGCATATTTTCTTCGTACAACGATCTCGCAATAACAACATCGTCGCCTTGCCGCAGCGCAACATAAACATTGGATGGCTCTAGTGTTGCCACTTGCGTGATGATTGAGGTGAGGATGCTGTCGAGGTCGTCGGCTTCGGCCAGCGACCGGGTCGCTTGATAGAGCGCGGTTGTTTCGCGCAGGTTGTCTTGCAAGGCATTTTCGAGACTGCGCAAATTGCTGATGTTGTCGAAGGCGACAACGATATTGATGATATTGCCGTCTTGATCCGTAATCGGCGCGGCGCTCATCAAGAGATCAGTTTGCCCACCGTCTGGGTGCGGAATGCTGATGTCATCTGCCGAACTGGCTTTGCCCGTCTCCAGCACTTTGTAGACGGGTAATGCGTCTTGCGGGTAGAGCGTTTCCGTGCCGGTACGCTGCAAGTTGAAAAACGCAATCGAAAAGGCCGTATCCATTTCAATCGGGCGGCCAAGCAACGCTTCGGCTTGCGCATTGAATTGCACCGGCTTGAGTGTTTCGGCATTCAACACGAGCACACCGGCGGGCATGGTCGCCAGAATAGAGCGCAGATTTTGCCGCTCACTTTCTGCTGTTTGCAACAAGCGCCGATTTTCGAGGGCAATGCCCACTTGTGCAGACAGTGTGACGACCAGTTGCTCGTCGGCGTCTACGATGTCTGCTGCGTCGATAGAGCGCCCAATCATCAACACACCCACGACCTCATGTTCAATACGCACCGGCGCAACAATGTGTTTACCGAGTGCAAGTATCGATTCTTCATCAAGATTTTGCGTGCTAGGATGCACATAAGGATCATTGACAATGACGATGCGATCTTCCCGGAATGCTTTTGTCACCGAAACATCAGCGTCTAGGGAGATGGCTACTCGTTGGGTGTCATCAAATTGAGGGAGATGCCCAGCGCGTTCCCAAGCCAATTTGACGAGTTGGTTGCTTTCGGCTTCGTAGATGAGCAGGCGCCAACGGTCGAACCCCGCCACTGTCGCGACACGCTTGAAGACGATATTGATATTCTCTTCAAATTGCGAGCCAATCCGGTTGGCGAATTGACTGGCTTCTGCCAACGCAAGCGCACGATTGGCTTCGATTTGTGTTTCGCGCAACAACCGCGCATTCTCAATCGCCATGCCGACACGTTCTGCCACAGCGCGGAGCACGATTTGGTCGCCTTCCGTCAACTCATAGCCTTCTGGGTTGGCGGCGGACAGCGTGCCGATGACTTGCCCGCGAATGCTGATGGGCATACTGATGGCGTCATCGCTGTTGCTGTCTCCATTGGCGACATCGGTGCGAACATCGAACAAATCATAATGATACGATATTTCTGTGCCGAGTTGTTCGCTCGTTTGCTGCCAGACTTCGCGTGTCAAACGACGGCTCAGTTCATTGGCCTGTTGGATGCTCATCCGGGCTTCTTCACGCAATTGCATGTTATAAAACCCGACAGCGATTTGGTTGGCGATGAGCTGCATCGGCGCAATCATCGTTTCGTCGAGGGAATCCACCTCGGTATCTTGCACATCGAGCACGGCGATTACGCGTTGTTTCGACCTCAAGGGGAGGGCGATTTGTGATTGCGTTTGCTGGTGCGTGGTTGGCAAGGGGTCAAACCATGTTTCTTCGCTGTCGCTCAAGACGTGTGCTTCGCCATCGCGCACGACAGCGCCGATGATGGTGTTCGACGCAATAGCGATGATCACCTCTTTTTGCATCAAGCGTTTGCCGATTTCGCCGTGCGAATAAAAGAGACGGGCGTTCAAACCGGCATCATCGACGACAAATAATTGCGCATGATGAAGATTGAGTTGGGCGCAAATCAAGGTGATTGCGCGTTCAGCCAATTGTTCCAGCGACGTGGTTGTCGTGATTTCTTGATTGATGCGCCCCGCGATTTCAACTGCTCGTGATTGCCGTTGCGCTTGTGCCGGCTCCAACCCGCCAGACATGTTGCGCAATTGATCTTTCATGCGGGCGATGGCCTGCAACAATTGCGCGGCTTCGCGGTCATGTTCTAGCGCGGGCAAAGGTATGTCGAGTTGGCCGTCGGCAACTTGTTGCGCTGCGATACTAGCGACTCGTAGCGGGGTGAAGGCTTGGTTAATCATGCGTTGCATGATTAACGTCAGGCTTAGGCCGAATAATGTCATGATGGCGAAGATCGCAATCGATTGATTGC
Source organism: Chloroflexota bacterium (assembly GCA_003695675.1). Classification (GTDB taxonomy): domain Bacteria; phylum Chloroflexota; class Anaerolineae; order Aggregatilineales; family Phototrophicaceae. The sequence goes on along the minus strand of RFIA01000368.1, from coordinate 13,273 downwards.
GGATACCGGTCAGATCATCCAGAGCGATGAGTTGTAACGAGACATTGTCGGCTTCCGTCACATTGAAGGTGCGGATTGTCGCCATCTGATTGTTGGCGAAAGATGCGCCGGCTACATTGGTGTCGTTAGCCCGCAGCAATTCAAATAATGCCGGATCAAAATTGCTGAGACGCGCCCCGGCATCCATTGATCCGCCTTGTAAAAATGTGGTGTTGGTGGCGGCGCTGTCGCTCAACAATAACAATTGATTGCTCGCCAATAAGATGCGGCGGCCATTACGTTCGGCGATCAAATTGCCCGGTTCCGCACCGATCAGATTCAAAATCGGCTCGGCCAGCAAATCAATTTCGAGAACACCGAGCACTTCATTCGTTGCGTTGCTGCCGGTGACCGGCGCATACAAGCGCCATACCGGCGTGCGCTCTCCAGAATCGCTGCGTGGGTCATTTTCAAATGTGAGTGCGGAAAGAACGACTTCGCCGGGCGCAGCAGACCGACTCAATTCATAAGCGGGGTTGCCTTCGACTTCTGGCACGATTTGTTCCGTACCATTTATGTCTACAGTCGTCATGTTGCCGTTGTTGATGATTTGAAGCCGCGTCCGGCCACTACCGGCAAGATAACGTATGTTGATGAAACGGTCGGCGTTCAGCCGCATGGCTTCTGTCAAATCGCTGACAAAATTTTGTTGAACTGCTGCGACGAATTCGCGGTCGAGTTCGGTCGCTAAACTCGAGCGCGTCGATTCGGCGAATTCCTGCGCCGTGCGGCTCGTCGCGATGGTGCGGGTTTCGTCCAACGCATCTTGGAGCTGCGCCGTCAATTGGATTTCGAGTTCCGTTAGGCCGATCATTTGGTCTTGCCGCAAACTCGTTTGCGAACTGTTGTACCACGCAAATGCTGCTAATGCGCCAAGCGCCGCGAAGACGACAAATGCGACCAGCCGAAGACGGCGTGTGACCCATGTGTGCATAGATTTGCTTTTGATCTCGGTAAGTTGATTCGTGGCCATCAATCGTTACCTTTGTTGTTGTGGTGGCCGTTGCTTTCGCCAGCCATGCCACCGTCACTGTCGTTTGTAAGATTAAAGTTGATACTGACTTGTGGAATGCGCAGCGCCTGCCCGACTTCGCGAACGGCAGTTTGTAAAATATGGTCGATGTCGGACTGCGCACTGATGCGGGCGGCAATCGTATTCACAACCCGTTCGCGGTTGGCCGTTTGGCGGCTTTCTTGGAAGAGGCGTGCGGTGTCGAGGCTAATCGCGAGTCGATTCGCCAATTCCTGAGCCAGTAAAACCTTATTGTTGTCGAAGTCTTGTGTCGAAAATTCCCATTCAATCGCGCCGATGACTTGGCCGCGCAATTGAATCGGAACGGCAATTGGTATCGTGCCGCGTTCGGTCGCTTCGCCGATAATTGTTGTCTTTTGTTGGACTGCCATCTGCCGAATTTCAGAAATTTCGGAATCTTCTGGTGTCGTGCCAAATTGTGAGCTGAGTTCGTCTGTACGCCGGCTGAGGAGATAGGTTTGCCACGCGCCCGAAACGGCGGCTTGATTGCTGCGCTCAAGTTCTTCGAGCCTGCGCTGCGACTCTTGATAGAGGCGGGCATTTTCAATCGCGACGCTGATTTGGTCGGCCATCGTTTGCAAAACGTTGATTTCGTCTTCGGTGAAGGCATCTCCCAACTTGCTTTGCACGTCGAGCGCCCCAATAATGCGTGAGCCGATGCGCAACGGTATCGCGAGTTCAGACGCGGTGTCCGGCAAAAATTCGTTGCGTCGATGGATTTCGCTGGTTGAGGTGTTGCGGGCGACGACGACCCGTCCTTGCTCTGTGACTTGCCCGATAACACTCAGGCTGCCGACGGGGAGGCGATGGCCGCTTGCGAGCATTTTCTGGCCGGTTTCTCCTGTGCTAGCACGCAATATCGCGAATTGTCGATTGTCGTCCACCATGAAGATTTGCGCATGATAAATCAACGGGAAATGTTCGACAATCAAATCGACCACACGATCTATCAAGGTTTGCAAATCATTTTGCGTGACAGCAAAGCGGCTGATTTCTTGTGTGGCAACAATATCGCGGGTGCGGGTGGCGATGCGTTGTTCAAGGTCGTTAATCAGGTGGCGTACCTGTTCACGCATATCTGTGAAGGCGACGGTCAATTCTCCAATTTCGTCTTTTCGTGGAGAGGGCACAGGCTCGCCAAAATTGCCGCGTGCCATCGCCTGCATCGCGGTGCGCAAGCGATTGAGCGGCGGTGAGACGATTTGCGTGAACAAAATCACCAACAAGACAAGCAACACGAGAAAACCGAGTAGCAGCACAAATAATTGTGCCTCGACAATATCGATTAAGCGGGTGAAGATGGCATCATCGGGCACTTCGGTTATGAGAACGAGAACCGGTGTGTCCTCTTCGCCGCGCAATTGTAGCGGTGTGTAAAAACCAATCACCGAGAGGCCGCCGCCCACGCCTGTGCGATAATTCCCCACATTGGCAGCGCCACGCAGCGCTTGCTGAATCACCGGCGATTGCACGCTCGACTGCTCGGCGCGTGAACGGGTGTCTCTTGGGCTGAAGAGAACGTTATTGCGCGAGATGACGTAACTGTACGCACCGAGATCGGCATCGGTAGCGGTAAAGGTCAGATTGTCATAAATGGCCTGCTCGACATCAAGCCGCCCGATGAGATACCCAAGCGCTGAGCCGTCTCGCCACAGAATGATATTGGCAACTTCAATGGCGGGTTCATCATCTTCGGCAAAAATTGTCACGACTTGGTTACGTTCTGCACTGAGCGTATTGCTGGCTTGCACGAAAGTCGGGCTGTTTGAGATGTCGTTTCCAAGATTGGGAGGCGTCGCGAGTAAACTTCTCGTCGTCGCCTCGGCCACAATAATACCGTTACGGTCAACAAGTTGAGCGGACTCGAGTTGATTGAGCGGGGTATTCAGCAGCCCGGTGACGAATAACTCGTTGATGTCGCTCACGTCAACATCGTCAATCGGCAGGCGTGTATTTGAGCGTGCATTGCGCAGCAGAAAACTTGTCAACAAACGATTGGTGTCCGGATTAGCGATGAATTGTTCGATTTCGGCTTGTGTTTGGTCGAGCGCGGTGTTGACGGCGCTGCTGTGTCGCCTGCCGTTTTCGCTGATGAATGATTCCAAACTTTCAGCGCCGACTTGCTGTATACCGAGTAGCAAAACATAACTGATGACAACAACCGGCACGACGATGGCGATGACGAACCCGACTAAAAACTTCAACCAGAAAGGCCATGCGAAAATACTGAAACGTCTGAGACCACTCATGACATTTGCTCACTTTCTGTTTCAATCGATGCTGCTTGCGGCGGTGCGTCATCGTCACTCGTTGTTGTGTCCAGCGCGTTCGGTTCGATGTGAATACGGGTATAGATGGCGCCAAGCGCTTCGTTGAAGCTCTCGGCAGCCAACTGCATCACCGTGTCAACATCTGTCGCTCTAATGAGCATACTGGTGACTTCACTGGCTTTCTGTTCACGCAATGCCTGCGACCGGCTTTGCTCGAACAGACGCGCATTTTCTAAAGCCAACGCTAGACGTTCGGCGACACGATTGGCCAGATCAAGTTGTTGCTCTGTAATCGGACGTGTGTTATTGATGGTGAAGGCCATCGCGCCGAGAATTTGGTCGCGCAGGCGGATCGGTATATTCATGATTTGCCGGTCATCATGTTGTTCGATGATCACCTCGCCTCGCTCTAGGGCCGGGCGCAGATGATCGGGTAAATCATGGGCGAGTGTAATTTCCGCGTTGTCGGGCGATGTGTCGAAACCGAGCGCCGTTTTGCCACGCCCCTCAAGATATGTTGCCCATGATGTGCCCGGCGCGACGCCACGTCGTTCGAGATCGTACAACTGTGTTTGCAGCGACATTGCGTTTTCTTCTTGTTCCAGAAGACGTTGCCGCAGTTCGGTAATCATTCGCGCCTGCATCATCGAAGTTGCCGTTTGATTCATCAACAATTGCAGAGCGGCCAACTCGTCCGAAGCGAAGCCATCTTCGGATACACTTTGTAGATCGAGCACGCCGACCACTTGGCCACGATAAATCATCGGGATGAGGGCGCCGTAGCGCACGGACGGCAAGAAATAATCGCGGCGCGACTCGGTATCATAAGGGGTGACGAGAATCGGTTCTCGTGCTTGAATGGCTTCGTTGACAATCGGCAGACGGTCGTCTTCAATCTCTTCTGTGATGGCGGATTGGCGTTCGCCGAGACCGGTGCGTACCCGGCGTGTAATGGTGCCGCGTCCGTCTACCAGATAGATTTGCGCGAAGATGTATCCAAAATCGTTGTGGACAATGTTCAGCGAGCGTGCCAAGACGACAACCTCTTGATCGAGCTGCCCCAATTCGCCGGTTTGTGTTTCTTGCGTATTGAAGCGCCCCACACTTCGCAAAAAGCGTTCGTTGCGCAGTGCGCTGCGAGCGATGATGTCGATATTGCCGACAGCGACATACAAAAATCCGAGACTGCCGATTAAAACGATGAGGATAAGCGAGAAGTCAGTCCCCACTGTATCTGCGGGGACGATTGTCTCGGCAGCCGTCAATTGAGTTTGGCGTATCGCAGCGATTGATGCCAGCAAAATGAGAAGTCCCGTTGTCCCCAACATCCCGCGTTTGTTGAGCAGTGTGCTCGCAGCAATCAGGGGAACCAAGATGATAGCGACACCCGAACTGTTGAGACCGGCACTTAAAATGGGAATCGTATAAGTGATGAGCAGCCCGACGAACACAAATGCAGCATAAGACAACTGTCCGCGGTGTATCCACCGGAAGATAACGGGTACAGCGATAAGGGTTATCACAAAGGTGGCGATGGTTTGCAGCGGGACAGCGTTACCCTGCTGTAGCTGTGGCACGATCCCAAATATGAACCATGCTAGCCAAGCGACAGCAATAATCCACAACATGGCCAACAACCATGAGGCGCGATGATGTTCGAATGTATTCTCATAAGGGAAACGCGGTGTCAGGAATGTATTATTGAACCATCTCTTCATGACATTCCTCCGTTGTGGTGCTGACTGCTGCTTTCTATGCCATCTTTCACGAGACGTATCGCACCCCGTTCTGCGCCGAACAATTCACTCAACTCCGTAATTGTCACTCGCAGCAGGTCGTCAACCGAATTGGCCGACTGATATTGCTCAACAATTTGGCTGATGTGTTGTTCTTGTGCGGTTGTTTGTTGCGCTTCCTCAAATAAGCGAGCGTTGTCGAGACTGACGGCTAGGCGCGAAGCGACAGCTTGCATCATTTCGATTGTGTCGGTGTCTGAAGAACCGGGCGCCGGTTCGACCTCTATCGCACCGATGACTTGGTCGCGCAGCAGGATGGGCACAGCGATGAGATGGCGACCATTCTCCGTTTTGTTGACGGGTTGGCGTCGCCTTCCGGCTTGTGTCATGGTTTCCGACCATGTTGTTTCTGGAACGACGGTGTCTTCTTGGAGCGTGATGCCGGGTACGATGTCGTATGTGGTCAGGTATTCGTCCCAACCTGATTTTGTCAATTGCTGATTGAGGCGGCGGATTTCTTGCAGACGATTTTGTGCTTCAAAAAACAGCCGTTTGTTTTCTTCGAGGTTGCGCTGTTGGGCTTCAAAGAGATTGGAATTGCGAATCGATGTGCCGATCATATTGCTCAGCACTTGCAAGGCTTGCATATCGCTTTCGCCGAACGCATTCGCATGAATACTCTGCGCGTCCAATGCGCCGATGATTGCTGTGCCGTCGGAGATGGGCAACACAAGACGCGAACGCATCTCATGCAATAATTCGCCACGCGCCGTGGTAGGACGGTTGTAAAAATGTTGTTGCGCGTTGATGAGTATGGGTTCGCCATGCCATGTGACCTGACCAACCGCCCCCTGTGACCCCACACGTATTTGATGTTTGCGTTCGAGTAATTCTCGACCGAGTTTGCCGGTGCTCGCCGCGAGCACAGCTTGTTCGCTGTTCTCGTCGATCAAATAAATCTGGACGTGGTTGTAACCAAAACGTGTCCGAATTTGCTCAACGGCATTGCTAAGCAATTCTTCGAGGGAGAGCAGGCGATTGGTTTCTTGCCCGATTTCTGCCGTCATTTGGAGAATATAAGCGTTGTGCCGAGCTGTCGTGGCGGTTTGTCGTGTCGCGTTGAAAAGAAAGCGCGTCACGACGCTGATGAATATCAGGGCAATCACCAAGGTCGCCTCGGCTGCGGCTTCGGCAGTGAAACCCGATTCGCTGTTGATGATAGCGATGATTTCAAGTATTTCGTGGACAGCAACGACGGCGAGCGCCAGCAAAAATATCCAGCGATTGACGAGGATAGACGCGGCAATCAGCGTCGCGGCGGACAGCATAACGAAGACGAACTCTGGCAGCAAAATGTTGGACAGGGCTACCAGTATCGTATAAGAAAGCACGATGATAACCGATGTTTGCTTGAGCGTCTCGGCATTAAAGTAGCGCCACAAAATAATGTTGATCGCAAGCAAGACGAGCGCCACCATAGGCTGTTGAAGCGCAATATCGCTTTTGTTTCGTATGAGGGTGACAAATTGGACGAGCAAAGCGATGCTACTGGCAGCAATCGTCAGAATAATTAAGCCGCGAGCAAAGCGATATTGTAATAACTCCAGTGCGTCTCGCTCTTTAGGTTGTGTCTCAAGTGAATTGGCGATCATGATTCACCTTCTATACTTGATTGTTGCATCTCGTCTGGCGGGTCGCCAAGACGAATAGCCACATGATTGACGCCGAGCACTTCGTGCAGGCTGCGGGCTGCTTCGACGAGTGTTGCTTCGACATTGGTGGTTGTTTGCAAGCGCGTGCCAATTTGATTGACCAAGGCCTCGCGTTGGGCGACGCGCTGACTTTCTTCATAGAGACGATTGTTTTCAACCGCGAAACCAAAACGCTCGCCGACTTCTTGTATGAACTCAAGGTCTTCCGGCGCAATCCGTCCGTGTTCGTCAAGCTCAAATTCCATCGCGCCGATCACTTGCCCACGCACACGCAACGGCACGGCGATAATTCGACTGCCGTTCTCTTTTTGCTCGACGATTTTGTTGTCTCGCAGGGCGTCTGACAATGTGGGCGTGACTTCATCGCTTGAATGGGCATCACCCGTTTGCATATCGACATTGAGGCTAAAGGTGTGTCCACGCTGGCGGATGTATTCCGACCATGCTCTACCGGTCAATTGTTGGTTCAGTTGTTGAATTTCGCTGAGCGCTTCGCGCATTTGTTTGACGAGTTCTTGATTTTCTTCGAGTTGTTGCTCGTTAATCTCAAATAATTGCGCATTGTCAATGGCAATCGCGATATGGTCGGCCAATGATTGAAAGATTGGCTCATCTCGCGTTTGAAAAGCGTCGATGAAACGCGACTGCAAATCCATCACGCCGATGACACGCTCGCCGAGGCGTAAGGGGAATGCGGCTTCGACGGCTGTGTCGGGCAGCAGCGGATTGGGTTTGTGCAGGCTGCCGCGTAACCCGGCACGACCGACAATCGGCTCGCCCCGTAACGCCGCTTGGCCGACGATGCTGGCGCTGCCAATCTCAAGGCTGTGCTTACGCTCTAACAATAGTCGCCCGACTTCGCCCGTACTTGCGACGAGTTTCGCTTCGTGTCCGGCTTTGTCGATGAGGAAGATTTGGACATGATAAATGTTGGGGTAGCGCGTTTGAATGAGTTCGACGGTGCTGTTGAGCACATCTTGCAGAGAACGGCGTCCCGAAATTTGTCGTGCAACTTCGGCGGTGATGACAGCAAGATTAAGGCGGTCTTCGACTTCGGCCAACCCGGTGCGATCATAAGGTGAGGTTGGGGAGCGTTTTAGCCATTTGTTCAAGAATTTACTCATGGGGTTTCCTTCTTGTTGTCATTTACGCGCCGTTCTCGTCGTGATATGTGCCGAGTCGAATGCGTGCGCGTTTGGCGCCCAATGCTTTACCGACTTCTTTCGCGGTGATGTTGAGCATGGTGTCGATGTCGCGTTGTGTTTGCAATTGCGACGTAATTTCATTGACGAGCGCTTTATTGCGAGCGATTTGCATACTTTGCGCGTATGTTTGTGCATTTTCAAGCGCGACGGCAAATTGGTTGACCATTTGCACGAAGACGGCCATATCAGTTTCTGAGTAGGCATTGGCCTGTTTTGCGCCGATATTGACCGTGCCGTAAGAGCGGTTACCGGTTTGGATGGGCATCACCATCAAAGCGCGATATGTGGTGCCAGGTTCTGGGAAGTTGGGGTCGATGGTTTGGTCGGGGATATAAATGAATTGTCGTGTTTCCCATGCGTGCCCCAACACGGTGCCTTCGGTTCTGCCAACATCTTCCGTATCGAGGTCGATGAACATCTCGCCTTCCATATAGCGGGCGACAACATGCAGCTTCCCGGTCGATTCATTGAACAGCGTGATGCTCATACGATCATGTGGCAACATTTGGCTGCTTTTTTCCAGCACAAGCCTGAGGATCGATTCGATGTCCAATGTCGCCTGCACCGATTGGCTAAACGCCGTGATCTGCTGCATTTGTTCTGCGTAACGTTGCGCGTTGTCCAACAAGTTGATCTTGTTTAGCCCCACGCTGATTTCTGTGCGAATGGCTTCTGCAATGCGAATCATTTCGGGCGTGAATTCAATCGAATCGCGCATGACATCTAACCCAATCGAACCGATGAATTTTTGCTGGGCGATGAGCGGCAGCACCATCATCGATTGTATCCCGAACGATTGGATTATCTTACGGTCTTCGTCGTCGATGATGGGGTCGGTTTTGACATCGTTGATGACGACCGGCGACGGGTCGAGTTTGCGAGCATTTTGATAAATCGGATTATTCTTTTCGACATCTAGCACGACGCCGACTGTGTTGTATTCAGCGGGATATTCGGCCACAACGGTGCCGGTTACGCCATCGGGGTTGAGCATGATAATGCTGCAATGATCGATTTTCAAAAGATTTACAAGCCCCTGTGTGGCTTGATTCAACAAGAGCTGCCGGTCTTGCGACGTATTGATCGTCATCGCCATTTCTTGCAGGGTTTGCAATAGGGCGACACGCTCGCTAAGTTCAGTGGCGGCGTGTTGCGCCTGCTCGAATAGGGCGCGATTGTCCAACGTGATCGCAATCTGATTGGCGACAGTTCGCAGATTGTCGGTGTGCTGTGCGCCGACGAGAATAGCTTCTTGTGCGCCGAAGAACATCACCCCATACAAACGCTCGCCCGACCGCAAGCCGATACTGGCCACTTCTTGAATCCCTTGTTCGCGGAAGCTGCGCAGCGCGTTCGCCGTCATCACCGGACGATAATCGTCCGTCAACCGCGCGATGAACATTTCGCCAGCGTGGAATTGTTCGAGGATCATCGGCAGGCGCGGTTCATCTTGTGGCACGATGTCAGTAATCTTTGTTTCAGCGACATCCTCGACCATCGAGACCATTTCCGTATCCATTCGTATCGGGATGTCGCCGGGCACAATCGCCCTGTCGAATAGCGAAATGCCGAGCACGCTGACGTTTTGCGGCAACACATCGAGGAGAGCGGTCAACATCGTGCGATTGTCTTGCGAGGTCGCAATCAACCGGCTGGCTTCGACGAGACTGTTAGCAATTTGTCGCGCATTTTCGGCCTCTTGCAACAGATTGTGGGCGTGAATCAGCGCGGCCATTTGATCGGCCAAATTATGAAAGGCGTCGATCTCATCGGGGGTGAAGTGGGTCGCCGTGCGGCTCATCATGGTGAGGAATGCGATAGGCCGCCCCGCGACCATAATCGGGAAATTGGCGAAGGCTTCGATTTGCAAGTCATGCGTGAACCAATCATGCACAGCTTCGCCGAGAAAATCGCGCGCGTCGTCGGTGAAAAGATTATTTGAGAAAGCCTGCTGGCCGTTGAGCATGGTCTCTCGCAATCCCTCGCCGATGCCTTGCCACGCGAAGGTTATATCTTCGTCCCAACGATAGGCTTGATATCGATTGGCCGTTGTGAGCACCGAAAGCCCTTCAATAACATCGTCGGTGTTGTACCGGACGAGTGTGATCGCCAAATAACGTCCCGGTTCTTGCAACATGTGCCGCGCGATAATTTCAGCCATTTCGACATAATCTTGCCCGGCGCTCAATTCATTGAAGGCTTGTGTCCGGCGTTGGTTGAGATTGCGGCTGGATTTTGTTTCGTCGGCTAAATGTTGCGCGCGGGTTAAGATGCTGATTTGGTCGGCAAGGCTTTGATAGGCCAACACCTCTTGTGGGTCGAGATAAAGCGGCCCGATTAATTTTGTCACGGCCAAATAGCCGACGACGCGCTCTTGCTGCCGCATCGGGAAGCTGTGCATCCCCTTGACGCCTTGACTTCGCAGCCATTCTCGTGTCGAGGGGTGCAAGACATCATTGTCGGCAATTGAGTAGAGCGCCACCGACTTAGCTTGTTCAATCGTCGTGCGGATGAATTCGCTGCGGTCACGGTTGGAAAAGGTGATGACGTCGTTGGTTTCAAAGCTCTCGTAACGATTGCTCGTGGCGACGGTGCGCACGCTGAGCGACCCGGCCTCGTCATCATGTTCAAACAAATTGATCGACACCATCATGCCGTCCGAGAGCATCGTCTCGGCGATGACTTCTGCCATTTCGCGAAAATTTGTGCAACCAGAGAGCGCCGCCGAAGCACGGGCATGGCCTCGCAGCAAGGTGTCGGCGGTTCGGGCGTGGAGTGCTGTCGCCAATGTGCGAGCGATGTCGTGCAACCATTCGTTGAGGGTGTCGTCGATGGTCACACTTTGCTCAAAACGAATCTCGAATAACCCGAACGCCGCGTCGTTGGTGTAGAGTGGGGCGACCCAAATCTTTTGCGAAGGGTCGTTGGCCGGTTGCAGTGTTTCGAGCGCTTGTGTGAAGAGCGCATTGCTCTTCAACCGAACCTGAAAGCTGCCACTTGGCAGCTCATTATCCGTCGCCGCACGCAGCAGGGCGCTCTCGTGCCCCAGCCGGTAAAGACGAATATAATGTGCCGGTGGCAGCTCCGCGCTCATGTCCAGCAGCATTTGTCGCAAGGCCTGCATCGATGTGTTGGCATCGTCTGTTTGTGCCAGCCGGGACAGAATATCATGAATGCTGCCGAGTCCGCGTCTCGTGGTCATACCTTCCTCCTCCAACCGGGCTGTCATGACGGGCCGCGCCCGGCGTGTTCCATCCGGATATTCGATTAATGAATTTCCCAGACTTCTTCGCCGTCTAGCAGGCGTTTGATTTGCTCTGGGAATTTATCCGGGTCGAGCGGTTTGCCCAAAAAACCATTGAAGCCGGCTTTCTTGGCCTTGCGCATTTGGTCTTCGCTGGCTTCGGCAGTAATCGCACAGACGACCGTATCTTTCAGCCGCGGGTTCGACCGCACTTTTTGCAATGCTTGATACCCATCTTCATAAGGCAGGCGGATGTCCATCAAGATGAGGTCAACTCTCGGCAGTGTGTCGGCAAATTGCACGACTTGCCAGCCTGAAGTTTTCCATTCACAACGTTGCACACCCATAAATGCCAACATACGCGCGATCAAAACGAAGTTCGGCACATTATCCTCGACGACGAGGACATGTGCGTTGGCTGGTTCAACTGAGGTGTGATTATTTCTTTGCGTTTGCGTTTCACTCATCAACGCCGACTCCCAATGTAGCTAGAAATTTCATCGACAAAATTATCTACATCGATAGGTTTTGAAATATACCCATCGCATCCGGCTTCGAGGAAGGTTTCTCGGTCGCCTTCCATCACATTTGCTGTCAATGCGACGATGGCGACATCGTCCAGCGCGGGGTTTTCTCGCAAGCGTAATGTCGCCGTTAACCCATCCATTTCTGGCATACTCATATCCATCAAAATCAAATCAGGGGGGTTCGAGGATGCTATCCTGATACCGTCGCGTGCGTTGTCCACATCTTCGACATCAAAGCCAGATGCTGTCAATATGCGACGCACAAGGAGACGATTTTCAAAATTATCTTCTATATAAAGAATGTAGGGCATTCGTGTGCTCCTGCAACCGCTTGAATGATGGCTTCCCAAAACAATGTGTTGTATGTTTGTTCACTGCGTCATGATTGTCAAACGGACGAGATACGATCAACCTGCTGCCCGGTGTAGAACGGCACGATGGCGCGTTGGTGACCGTTCGGCATGAAGACTAATTTGACAAGGTGAACAATTACTATTGTAGCGCCGTATTGCCAATTTAAGATTGAGGAATTGGGTTTTACACCAACAATGCCTTAATTTGGGCAAGCTCAACAACGCTTTCTTCATTATCTCCCATTTCCAGGAGAAAGGCTAGCGAAATGAAGCGCATACAATCCAATTTCATACCCGGAATTGGAAAATTGTAATACGACAGCTACCTTTCTTGGCACAGCACTCTCTCCTATTGTACGCTATGAAAATACAATCAAGCATTAACGGCGGCTGAATTCGAGCGATATAGCGGTTAGGAGATTGTTAAATTGTTGGGCATTGTGTCGGTTTGGTGTGTTTCTCTGTTGCGGTAGATGCTTTTAGCGCGAGAACGCTGCACAAATGCGCAAACTTTGCTATAGTGTGAAAGACAGCTATTCACGACATGTATTTGAAGTAGACAGGAGTTCCCAATGGCGAAACAATACAGCAGCCCCCCTGAGATGCAAATTGACCCGGCGAAAAATTATGTCGCGCATTTTAAGACCACGAAGGGGTCGTTCGATATTCAATTGTTCGCGGCAGAAGCACCCATCACCGTCAACAATTTTGTCTTTCTCGCGCGGGAGGGTTTTTACGACGGGATTGTCTTTCATCGTGTCATCGACAATTTTATGATTCAAGGTGGCGACCCAACCGGTACAGGGCGGGGCGGTCCCGGTTATAGGTGGGACGACGAACCATCGGCGTTGAAGCTCAAGCACGACAGCAGCGGCGTCCTCAGCATGGCGAATGCCGGGCCGGATACCAACGGCTCACAATTTTTCATCACCCATGTTGTCACCGATTGGTTGGACGGCAAGCACGCCGTGTTCGGTAAAGTTATCGGCGCGGGCATGACCGTCGTCAACGCAATTAAGCAAGGCGACAAAATCGAATCGTTGACGATTAGCGAAAGCTAGGTTGTGTTGACATTTCATAGATTGATGCGGAATCAAGTGACGCCAACGCAGAGCAAGCGTTCCGTTGGGGCATTGCGTGCAATGCCCTGAAGG
>RFIA01000367.1 GCA_003695675.1 Chloroflexota bacterium | reverse complement strand
TTGTGGCAGTAAAATCGCCGTTTTGTGCCACTGCCACTGCCGCCATTGCCGCCATAAAGCGCGTCAGCTGAGTTATGTGACAAGCGGCTTGTCGGGGCGGTTTGCGAACCTTGCGCATCAAGTTAAAGACCTCACCCCAAAGTGAAAAGATTCACCGCAAAGACACAAAGGTGCAAAGGACACAAAGAGGTCATAAAGGTCGCACGATGATGAACACGTTGCGTGTTTTTTGTAGAGGCGCAGCGCGCTGCGCCCCTACATGCACCGATTTTCTGCTGCGTTGAGCTTTTCTTGGCGTCTTTGCGGTTCAATAGCGTTTCATCCTGCATCGATTGATGCTTGTATGCTGAGTAGTTACGAACGGCTTCGTTGTTTGACGAGAAAGGAGCGATGGCGCATGGCCTCGACGATGAAGCGTCCGGGTTTTGTGCGCTTTACACGATGGGGTATGAAGTGCTTTGCGCAGGCATTCTGGTTGCCGATGTGTTTATTCCCGTCATTTCACAATTGCCAACAGCCGGGCAATTGGTTGCAACGGCAGATTTTCTGATTGAAACCGGCGGCTGTGCGGCGAATGTCGCCAACGGTCTGGCGAAGTTAGGTGTATCGCCCGCAGTTGTCGGGAAAGTCGGCGATGACCTTTTCGGGGATTTTATCGTCACACAATTGGCGAACAATCGCATCGGCACAGACAACATCACACGAACGCCGGATTACGGCACATCGAAGACGATTATCTTGACTGTCGAAGGCGAAGACCGGCGCTACATCCACACATTTGGCGCCAACGCCGCTTTTCATAGCGACGATATTGACAAAGATGTCGTCACGGCGGCGAAATTGTTTTATGTCGGCGGCTTTTTCGTCCTCCCACAATTGGACACATCGCATTTAGCGGCGTTGTTCGCTCACGCTCGGCAGCATCATACACGCACATTGCTCGATGTCGTCGTTCCGGCAGGCAGCAAGACCGTCGATATGGACTCCTTCGCTCATCTTTTGCAGCAGACGGATTTCTTCATGCCCAACCTCGAAGAAGCCCGCATGTTGACCGGTCAACAAGACCCGCAGGAACAAGCCAACATATTCCTCGATGCCGGTTGTGGCGCGGTGATGATAACCATGGGCGACAAGGGGCTGTTGTATCAAGATGCTGACCAAACGATCATCGTGCCGCCATATCACATTGATTTCGTCGATGGCTCCGGCGCGGGCGATGCTTTTGCGGCAGGCTTGATGGTCGGCCTGTTGGAGGATTGGCCGATTCAACAAACTTTGCAATTTGCCAGCGCAATTGGGGCGTCGGCTTGCACCGCTTTGGGATGCACAACCGGCCTCTTCACCCGCGATGAAGCCGCCGCGTTTGTTGCGTCACAGCATTCGTGACCGCGCGGCATATCAGCACAAATCGAAATGGTTGCATTAAGCTGCAATTCGTCGTGGCCTGTGCTATGCTTAAGATATGGTCACAAAACCGCTTGCTTTGCAACCACCGGCATTGAATGTCCGCTTGCGCCCCGTCCGGCAGCATGACGCTGTGCTATTGCAACGACGCTGTTGGCCCGAGCGTCCCCTCGCCGGTGTGCGTGAATTCATTGGCCGGGCGCAGCGCCTCGCCGAGAATCAACGCGGACTCGGTGTCGTCGTGCTTGACGATGACCATCGAGTCGCCGGTTATGGGCAGATTGCGTTGTGGATGGGGTGTGCCGAAATTAGCGATCTCATCGTCGCCGACTCATTGCGCGGGCGGGGCATTGGCACCACGATGATTCAATATCTCGTGCGGGTTGCGCGAGAGATGCACGTTGATTGTGTCGAGATAGGCGGCGCTTATTCCAACCCGCGAGCAATCGCCCTGTATCGCCGACTTGGTTTTAGCGACCATCATACGCTGTCGCTCAATCTCGGTCATGGCAATGAGCCGGTACTCTTCCTGCGCCTCGATTTGCACGACACGATGTAGCGAGGCGCGAATCGAGCGGCACGAAAAGATATTGACCCGCAGAGGCCCGCCGCCGCAATCAAACATATCCGAATATCTCGGACAGGTGACTGACACAATAAATTAGCAAGAGCCATAATCTACATAGCATGAAGTCGCTCGATGGCAATAAAAACACGCCAATCGCTTCATGCCATAAAATACATCTTAATCTTTATCATGGAGGTCGGCGATATGCCAAATACAACACGTTCACAATTTATTTTCGGGTTTGTGATCGTCGCAGCCATAATCATGGGGGCGACAATCGGCCTGCTCAGCAATGATGTTTATGCGCAGGCGGAGCAACAAACAATCGTCGTTCAAGCAGGAGGGGCAGGGCTTGGTGCCGCCGAAGCACTGATCTTCGCTCCACAATCGGTGAGCGTTCATCGCGGTGACCGGGTTGTGTGGGCTGTCAATGGCTTTCATAATATTCGCTTTTCAGAGGAAGGCCACATTCCGCTCGCTCTGATACCGGGTGTCAATGAAGTCGAGATACCGCAAATCAATCCGGCTGTTGGGCTTCCCAACATTGACAATGGCGCTGTTTACTCCGGCGGTATGGCCAATAGTGGGCTGCCTGCCGGTGTACCCGGTGGCGCGCCCGACGCCGGTGGCACGTTCTCGTTGATTATCGATCTCGAACCGGGCACATACACGTATTTGTGCGATGTGCATCCGGGCATGGTTGGGCAGATTACCGTCGTTGCGGATGATGAGCCGGTAGCGAGTACGGCTGAAGTCGCCATTCAAGCGAAGGGCGAAATTGACGCCGCGTTAGCGCTCGGCAATGAAGCATGGCAGGCGCAGCAAGAAGCCGCATTCGGCGTCAACACGGCGAATGACGAAGGGGTAGCCAATGTGCAAGCCGGGAGCACCGACACGGGGCGTACCACAGTGAATCGATTCTTTGGGAGCACGACCGTCATTGAAGTCGGGCAAACCGTCACATGGACTGTGCCTGCGGGCAGCCCCGACCCGCATACCGTCACATGGCCGCCCCTACGTGGGCAAGATGTCGCCCCGATTCCACAAGATGCCGGGCCGCCGATTCTCGCGTTTGGGCCGGGCTTCACACCGAACATCCCTGAGAATGGCGAGGTCGCGCAAGGCACAGAATTCAACAGCGCGTTGTTGTTCCCCGGTCAATCCTTCTCGCTGACGTTCACCGAACCGGGCGCTTATCCGTATGTGTGCAATATTCATCCGGGTATGGAAGGGACGGTCGTCGTCCTGCCGCCGGGGGCGTGATGCGGTTCATCGTATAACAACAGGGTCGAGGCATCGCTCGACCCTGTGCAACTTTCACTCAACATATCCCAACACAATATTCGGGCCGAGCATCACGATGTCGCCGTGTTCAAGTTTTTTCTTGCCCTCAATCCGTTGGTTATTGATTTGCGTCCCGTTGGTTGAGCCGAGATCCTCAATCTTGTAGCCATGACTCGCGTCGCCGCTCAAGCTACAGTGATGACGGCTGACTTCGGGGTCATTGATGATGATGTCGTTGGAGGGCAAACGCCCAATCGTCATAACCGCTTGATCGAGGATCATCACACGGTTGAGTTGTGGGCCGTTCCGCATAATCAAACGCGGTTGGCCGGTCTTCGCGGGTAATTCGGCATATTGTTCGATGGGAATCTCTTCGGTGACGTCGGGCGCAGGCATATCATTTGTTTTGCGCTCATAATTGAGTGTGACATAGCTGCCCATGCGCACGACATCGCCTGCATTGAGCATAGTCGGTTGGGCGATTCGTTTGCCATTGACGAATGTGCCGTTGGTTGAGCCGAGATCTTCGATGATGTATCCCGATTCGCTAAGCGTAAGGCGGGCATGATAACGACTGAGTTCGGCGTCGACAATCGTGATGTCGTTGCTGCGTTCTCGCCCGACTGTGATCGTATTTTTGTCGAGTGGGATACCGCGCCCTTCTTCCGGCCCTTGTTCAACCACGAATTGGAAATGGCTGTCGGGGCGCACAACAAGCGCCTGAGTCGTTGCGCGTGCCCCGTTGTTTGAGTCCTGCGCTGCCGACATTGTGCTGTGGATGCGTTCTTGCCGGTCGGCATACGTCGCCGAGGCGATATTACCGCCGGGTAACGCCGTCGGCGTGATGTATTTCGCCAGATTTTTGAAGAAATCATCCGGCGGGAGTTGTTTGTCGGTGACATTGACCGACGAAAGATTCGCAAACCAATTGCTGCCTTCGAGTAACATCGGGACAATGGTGCGACCATTTTCTTTCGCCAATGCGACTTCACGCTGCACAAGACGAGAGGCCTGCGACATAGGCGACATAATCACTACGACAATGTCTGCATCCTTCACACCGCGCTCAATTGCAACATGCCACTGTTGATGATGCTCAACGCGCCCATCAATCCAAATATCAAATCCTTCACGCAGCAGGCGGTCTGCAAGCTGCCGGGCGAAGATGCCGTCTTCTAAACTGTAACTGATGAATACGTGCGACATGGTTACACAATATCCTATATGCGGCCTACAAACTCACGCAGTGCAACTGCTCATTATTATGATAGCAAAAAAGCACAATTTTTCGCATAAAGTTTGTCAATGGTTTGTCGATATTGTGCGCCATTGCACACTTAGACGGCGGCTGATTCTCGCAAGCGTTTGAAGACATCGCGGTCAACTTCTTCGCCGGTTTCGACGTGATGCTTCAATCCGGCCAACAAATTCGGCACGACTTTTGAAAATTGCTTGCGCACCATCAGCGCGTCCATTAACGCACCAAGTGGGCCGAACTTCATCGTGTATGTTATCTCCATGCGGACGACGGTCTCTTCGCCGTCTTCATGCAGCGAGATAAAGGCGACGGCTTTGTCGAACGGCGGTGTCTTGCTCGACTCATAAATTTCGATGGTGTACGACTCGCCCTCGTTCCATTCGGTAATGCGTTCCTCAACCGTTCCCATCGGCAGCAAGTCGCAATGCCGACATGCACCAACACCGTCTCGTTGTTCAGTTGTATACCACGATTTCGCAACCGCCGGGTGATAACGCTGTACCGCGCCTATATCGGCGACCACTTCCCATACTCGTGCCTTCGGCGCATTGATGCGAATCTCATCGCTGATTCGTGTCATGATTTTAATGACTCCTTAGTGACAGAAATTCAATTTGCAACCAATCTGATTACAATTAATATTGACACAATCTACGTGCCAATTCTTTCGTTACAAACATGCTGTATCATTTGCCACGTCATGCGTTCAGCACTACAATTTACTCAGGGGCAAGAAGGGAGATACCCATGCGCATCAGAATCTTGTTTATCATCACTGTGCTTTTAGCCGCGAGTATACCCGTCCACGCACAAGATGACGGCTGCAATATCGATCTCGGAGCGACGATTGAGACGTTGTTCAATGCGCAGCGTCAAGCCGACAGCGGCAATCCATTCGGCGCGGTGCAGAATATCGATGCTGCGCAGGCCGAACTCGCTGTCCTTGCCGAAAGCTGTGCCGATGTTTTGTTCCCACTACCGCAGGCATTTACCGCGCCGGACGAGTCGATTACGTTCAATTATCCTGAAGGATGGCGCATCATTGAGCAGGATGAGAATGCCTATTTTCTGGGGAGTTCCGCTCAAGTGCAGGAAGCCTTCAACAGCGGTGAATTTGCCGTGGGCGAACAAGGTATCGCGATGTTTGTTATTGATTTCGCCGATGCGAACATTGAATTTGAGACATTCGACGACCTTGAACAGGCACTCAGGGAAGATTTCGACTTCGGAGGATATGATCGTGTCATCGGCCCAATAATGCTTGAGGGCGCACTGCGTCCCACATTGCGGGTTCGTTTTGAAGATGATGACGCAAGCGGAATCGTGGACATCATCGATTATGTCAATGACGAGCGCCAAATTGCCGTCATGCTCATCGGTGCCGGGCGGCAAGATGAAAGTGCTATGCTTGAAGCGGTAGTCAGAGCGTTTGAGGCGTCGATTCGTTTTTCGCATATCGATGTACTACCAAAGACTTGGTATTTTGCAGGCAACAGAGAAGCCGGCTCATTGATGGCCTACACCCCCTCCGACGATATGCACCTCCTAATTGAGAGCGGCGTTGTTGATGTCTTCCTTTCGCGTGCAGTGCGTATCAACCCACAAACTGTGTTGGCTCACCTGACGGTTGATGAGCAACCCGGTTTGTTCTTGCTGACGCCCGATGCGGCACAACGGTTACCCGTGACAGACGAGGTGTCGTCATTGTTGGAAGACGAGCCTTTATTTACGACGGTGAGCGAACCGTATGCCGTACTCACACTAGGTCATAACCCGTTTGATGCGGAGGCGCTACTTGTTGATACTGAGCGCGGCACTGTCGAACAACTCACTGGAAGTATCCTGTCGTTCCCGCCGACAAATTTATCCGTCCGCTTCTCAGCCGATAAACGTTTCTTGCGTTACATGAGCCAAGAGACACCGGACGATTTCGTGTGGCAAATCCGGGAGCGCGATTTAGCCACAGGTGAAGAACGCATACTGCACGCAATCGAAGTCCCGGAAAGGCAGCGCTTTCCCAATCTGGCAATCGACCAATTTGGCGAGCATTGGCTGCTGACGAAGATTGATACCGAGACAGACACTGTACAGGTGCTCATGCTTTTCAACGACAGCACACTCGAAATTCTGGAAGAAGCGAGTCTTGGTCAACAGCATATTTGGCAGATGGGCGACGATTACTTGGCAGTTTCTCCGCTTGCCTGTGAAACAGACTGCACCTTAGAAGTTCGCCCCTTAGACGGCGAAGAGACGATCACATTCCCACTGCCCGAAGCCATCATGCGGCCGATTCTCGTCACACGATTGGATGATGGCCGTCTTATTGTAGCGCAGCGTAGCCAATACTGGTTGCTCGACAACGATGGCACGACGGAATCGCTGGGATTTGTCCGGCCACAAGAATTGCTCAACTGGCGTCGTGAAATTCCCGGCAGTCGTCAGATTTTCGCCAATGCAGACAGAGACGCGACACATTATCTTGTGTGGGATATGCAGCAGGGGACATTGATTTTGGAGCGGTCACTTGATGGGGGCGTGGCTGTCATTTATCGCGATGAGGGTCTCATCGTGCAGCACATTTTCGATGATGATGCCGACAGTTATGAATTCTATCCTGAGGCAGAGGACACCGTCATTGACATTCCTCAATTGCGTGTTTTTGAAATTTTGCCCGATGGCCGTCTGCTGCATCTTGTGACTCCCTTTGGCAACGAAGACAGTGTGCCCGGCATTTATCAATTTGACTTGGCCACCGGCGAAGACCTGCTACTGTTAGAAGGCGCAGAACCCGTGGCAACACTCGCCCTCCCGTAATCCATTCGATCAGGTTGAAGATATTTTGAGCGGCACTCGATACTCGCCACCTTGTTCTCCATTCGTAACTTTTGCGCCACTTTGTGCTGTTGGCAACTCTCCGCTTCAATTATCCCATACCGGATTTGTTTTCGTCTACCCATCTGTATACCTCGATGAATTGATTGCGCGATCAGCTCAATGGTGCTATTATTTTCTCTATTGCGTGAAACGAAGGGGGGACTTCGATGCGCAAAAGAGGCCGTTTTCATACATTAACGATTTTCGCTTTTTTCTTATTGTTGATCGTCTCCGCACAACCGACTGCGATGGCTGCGCCGGTCAATGCACCGCCGGTCGATTTTTTTCAGATCGACAACGGTAGCAGCAACTTCATCGACACCAATCCTGACACCGATTCAGATAGCATCTCCGGTGCGCCACCTGCCGGTGTATGTACCTTGCGCGATGCGATTGAGGTTTTCAACAGCGCGACGACAACACTCGGCGCACAAGGCAACGGTTGTAATCTATCCAATCCGTCGGGGACGCTGCCCGTGCCGCCGGTGTATGTCATCAATTTACCGGCCTACACCTATACCCTCAATAATCCGCCCGTCCCTCCAAATTTACCGACGAATGACCGCTTGAACATCTTCAACCCCAACGACGATGCGCTGTTCCTCGTTGGCATGACACCGGCGACGACGATAGTCGAAGCGGGGGCCGGGCCACCCGGCAGCGCCAACGCCGCCGACAATCGCGTCTTCGACATCAACGGCGGTGTGGTCGAATTCAGCAATATGACGATTCGGCACGGCTTCTGCCAAAATTTCTGCGCCAATGCTTTCACTGTCGGCGGCGGCATTTGGAACAATCGCAAAATCGTGACGCTCGACAATGTAGTTGTCACCGACAATTTCGCCGATGACCGGGGCGGTGGCATCTACAATGAACCCGGCGGCACATTGAATATCATCAACGGCAGCGTCATCACCAATAATTCTGTCGGTCGTCCCGGCTTCTCATTCGGCGAGGGCGGTGGGATTTATAGCGTGGGCAACAACTTCTTCTCAAGCACCGTTCTCATCGACAACAGCACTGTCAGCAATAATACCGTCACAGATGAGGGCGGCGGGATTTATAACATCGGCAACAGCACATTGACGATTCAGAACGGCAGCCTCATCGACGGCAACACTGCTGACGGCAATAACGCACAAGGTGGTGGGATTTACAACTCACAGGGCAGCGTAACCATCGACAACAGCACCGTCAGCAACAATCTCGCTCATGATGGAGGGGCTGGTATCTTCAATCAAGGTGGCGGCATTTTCAACACATTCGGTGGTGTCGTCAATATCATCAACGGCAGCGTCATCGGTGGGGGTGGCAATGGCAACATCTCCGGAGAAGGCAGTGGCATCTTCAATCATGGCCTTGCCGACTCGCAGGTCATCATCGACAACAGCACCGTCAGCTTCAACGGTGTTGATGCCAGCAATCGCTCGCGTTTTGGCGGCGGGATTTACAATCAAGGCATCGCCACGATTCAAAACAATTCGTTCATCGTCAACAATACTGTTGAGCAATTCGACGGCGGCGGCATCCTCAACGAAATCGGGCAAAGTGGTTCGGGTATCATGACCATCACCGACAGCGCAATCGACAACAACAGCACCGGATTCGTCTCATTTGTTGGCGGCGGCGGCATTTTCAATCGCAATGGCGGCACGCTGAATATCACCAACAGCAGTGTTGACGGTAACAGCAGCAACATTGGGGGCGGGATTACGAATAGCGGCAACGGCAGCACTGTGACCGTCGACTCGACGACTGTCTCCGGCAATGCGGCCATATCTGCTTCGGGCGGTGGTATTCACAATCTTGGCGGCGCGGTCATCACGATTCAAAATGGCAGCACTGTCGGCGGTGCGACACCAAACACCGCCGGATTTTCCGGTGGCGGCATCTTCAATCGTGACGCGGGCAGCCGCGTCATCATCACCGACAGCGCCGTGGACAACAACACCGCAGATTTTCAAGGGGGTGGCATCTATAACGGCGGCTCAAATGAAGGCAGCGAGGTTCAAATCACCAACAGTTCGGTCAACGGCAACACGGCCAATGTTGCGCTAGCCAGCGGTGGTGGCGGTGGCATCTTCAATGATGGTGTTGGCTCATTGATAACCATTAATAACAGCACCGTCGATAACAACAACGCGACGGGTGCTGATGGCGGCGGTATACATAACGAAGATAACGGCACCGTTATCATCGAGAATGGCAGCAGCGTCAGTGGCAACACCGCCGCGGACAATGGTGGCGGCATCAACAATGCGACCGGTTTCGCCCCGACCCGACCTGTCGTCACCACACTGACGATCATCGACAGCACGGTCGTCAACAACACTGCCGGGGCGAATGGCGGCGGCATCTTCAACGATGCGCAATTCGATACCACCGGCAATGTCACCATCACCAACAGCGTCATCGGCAGCGCAGCCCAACCGAACACGGCTGTTGAGGGCGGCGGTATCTTCAATGATGCAGCTTCAAGTTCCGGCTTCGGCAATATCGTCATCGAAGCGGGCAGCGTCATCGAAGGCAATATCGCGAATGGCGCGAATGGCGGCGGCGCGATTTCTAATTTTGCCGACTTCGATGGCAACGCGACGGTCACCATCGACAACAGTGTCGTGATGGACAATCAAGCGACAGGCGGGACAGGCGGCGCGATTCGCAACTTTGCGACGAGCGGCGCCTTCAGCGACATCATCGTCAACAACGGCAGCACGATACAAAACAACACCGCCGCGCAACAAGGCGGCGCGATTTTCAACGATGCTAATTTTGAATTCAGTCGTGGGGGCACGGCGAGGGTCACAATTGATGATACGCTCATCGGTGGCAACACAGCCGGAACAGACGGCGGCGCGGTGTATAACACCCTCACCGACTCGCAGGCGACCGCCACGACGACGATCACCAACAGCCGCTTACTCGTCAATGCGGCGACAAATGGCGGCGGTGTCTTCCACAATGATGGTACGACCTCCGTCACACGTAGTTGTCTCGTCGATAATGGCGAAGGCTTCCGCAATGCGACGACGATCACACAGGACGCCCAGCGGAATTGGTGGGGAACATTCGACGGCCCAAGCGACGCCGATGGTCTCTCCGGCGCGACGGGCAGCGGCGATGGTGTGACGCAATTCGTCAATTTCAACAACTTCAGAACCGCACCGATTTTGAATTGCCCGTTGTCGAATATTCCGTTTTACACATCGGTTCCCGTGCCAAGCAGCACCATTATCTTGCGGACACGACCGAATCAACTGATAGCAGGCAGCATCGTCGTCACGAATCTCGGCGGCGCACAACTTGACTTGACGGCTATCGGTCTCGGCGGCGGTGTGCCAGAGTTGACCTTGTTGGCGACTGCGCCGGTGAATATCGCCAGCACGGAATCGTTCACGATAGATTTTGAATGTCTTTCGGCGACGACCGGCACCTTCACCGATACACTGACGGTCATTCATAATGGGGCCAACAGCCCGGCGACGTATACGATTGAATGCCGCGTGCGCCAGAATCAAACAGCAGGCGTCGAAGTTGTCGAACCTGATATTGAAGAAACGATTGTCACCGCATTCGACCCGGCCATCAGCAAAATCGGTTTCTTGCTGCCGGGACAACTCGGCGTGACCGGCGAACAAATCGAGTGGGTCGTGACAGTCAGCAATATCGGGTCCGCACCGGGCAGCAACATCGTTGTGACCGACACATTGCGCGATGAATTGCGCATCGATTCGGTCGATGCCCCAGACAATGCGAATGTGAACATCAACGGGCAAACCGTGACGGTGACATTCCCGGTCATCAATCCGGGCGAGATATTCAACTTCAGCATTTTCACGACGGTGCTTGAAAGCCCAAACGATGGCCTCATCAATAACGAGGCGTGTGTCAGTGGTGGCGGCGCGGCGGAAAAATGCACGGTCGCCAATTCGCCGGTCGGCGAACTCCCCGCCACGGGCGAGACACCATTCTGGCGCTGGCCGCTGTTGTTCTTGTTGGCGTCGCTTGTCGCGGCTATCGGCTTGATCGTCATGGTCGAAGTGCGGCAAGATCGACAGTGATGATCGTTCGTAGTCTGCCATTCAGCTGATGCTGCTGGCGTGTCGCTAAATGTTCAAACATCCGGCTACCGAAATACCAAACCCACTAAAGCAGCGCAACAAAACGAAAGGGCACGGCATGCCGTGCCCTTTCGAAGTCTTGTTATTCTCTGGTTACTGATGATTTCTAACCGCATTCGGCATATTGCCAGCTCCGAACACGCTTTGTGTTCCCCAAGATTTGCTCTATAATGAGCGTGTTGAGCATTTTGATCGAAAGTAAACCAATGAGCAATAGTCGTTTCACCGTTGCTGTCCACGCTATGACCCTGATGGCGACATTTGAAGACATCAACCCAGAGAAGACGCCGACATCAAAAGAGATTGCACGCAGTGTGCGCACCAACCCGGTGGTCATCCGGCGCATTCTGGGTGACTTGCGGCGGGCTGGCTTGGTCACGTCGCAAGCGGGCGTCAAAGGTGGAGTGCGCCTGACTCGCAGCGCGGGGGAGATTACATTGTGTGATGTCTATCGCGCGGTAGAAAAAGATGTGCTGCTGCCATTGCACAACAGCCCGCCGAATGCGGTTTGTCCAATCGGGTCGGTCATCGGCGATGTGCTCTCGGCAATTTTCATCGACGCGCAAAACGCGATGGAAGCGCGTCTGGCTGCGGTGACTATCGCCGATGTCATGCGCGATACACTTGAAATTACCGAGCCACGATTTGTCGAGATGCTACAGCGTTACCTTCAAACATGATCGCCGATGCAGCCCCAAATTGCAATATCCGGCTGCCGGCATATCATATCTGTCAAAGGGTCTCAAATGCTTGAATTGCTCGATTGGAGACGACGAGTCAGCGAAATGTATGCACACATCCGCGCTGCGGGGGACGACCCGGCAGCGTGGCAATACTTCCGCACCACGCGCGACGATCTGTTCGCCAATCACTCGCAGACGCCACTCGCCGAAGACCAAAGGGCTGTCTTCAGTGGTGTCCCTTATTTTGAATATGACCCGGCCTATCGCGTCATCGCGCCGGTTGACGACGATGTGCCGCACGACATCATTGAAGGCGAAATCGGCGCTGATGGACATATTCGGCTCAAACGGATCGGTCGCGTGACGTTCACGCTGCCAACCGGGACGGGTACGCTCCAATTATATTGGATACTGGGCTATGGCGGGGGAATCTTTTTGCCATTTGGCGACGCGACCAACGGCGAGAGCACCTATAGCGCGGGGCGTTATTTGTACGACACCATCAAAGGGGCGGACTTAGGCGTAACTGAAGACGGTCTCGTCCTCGATTTCAACTACGCCTATCATCCTTCTTGCGCTTATCATTATCGATGGGTGTGTCCGCTCGCGCCGCCGGAAAACAAACTCGACTTTCCCATCCCGGCGGGCGAAAAATTACTGCGACTCGTATAACACATCGTCGAGCACTTCGCGAATCACTTGCGGCGTGCCCCCGGTGCGGCGTTCCCAAATTTCGCCATCTTTGAAGATAATCAACGTCGGTATCGAGGTCACTTGGTATTGCATCTTCATCATCGGATTGGCGTCGGTGTCGAGCTTGACGATTTTGACGCGCCCGCGATATTCGTCGGCCATCTCGTCGATAAACGGTGCGAGCGCTCGGCATGGCCCACACCACTCCGCCCAAAAATCGACAAGGACGGGGATGTCGCTTTTCAAAACGACTTTCTTGAATGTGCTGTCGGTGACGTGAGCCGCGCCGCCTTTTTTGCGTTTCTTCTTGGCGCGTTTCGCGACAAATTCCTCTTCGTCGAATTCGTCTTCCGGCTCTGGCCCATTGCCGAGCAGATAATCGACATGCGCCCGCAAGTCTGCCGGGCGAATGCCTTCGCCATACGATTTCGTCTTGCGCCCGAAAAAGCCCTTCTTGCCGAGTGTGACGACGGCGGGCAATTCAAGATCATCATATTTGGCAAAAATTTCGGGATGCGCGTCGGTGTCGAGACACCCGAAAACCGCCTCGCCTTTATATTTCTTCGCTGCTCGGTTCACAGCATCTTCGAGCGGTTTGTCGCGTCCTTCGCTGCCATCGAACAGCATCAACACGACAGGCAATTTTTGCTTCATCACCTGCTTATAATTCTCGCTGTTAATTTCGACAACCGGTTCTGTCTTCGCCATGAGTCTCCTCTTCGCTTATTTGCATCATACCGTGACATGGTGTATGACGCTGTGATGATACCAATTTATACGTCATTGATGCTCGATGCGAGATGCAACTGACGGTTTTGTAGTATATGTCCGGATTTAGAGGCGGGACGTCTCGGCGCTTTTGCCCTTGTCGCGAACTGACGACGCCGCGCACACTGCCGAGACCGTCGTGTCATCAACGCGCTTGCCGGCTTGCTGGCGACGCGCATGATGGCTGCGATACAGCCATCTGTCTACATCGGCTGCTAATTGTTGCTCGATACGTTGGCTAACCACCTGTGATAACGCGCACTTTAATTGCTCAACAAATGGATTGCTTTCTTTGACCGCATCTTTTATCTTTACCAATATATTGAAATGCATCCGCACTCAAGCATTGTTCGCGTCGGGAGTCTGCTTCAACAGATTTGGTATTTGGGTAGCCGGATGTTTCAAGGCTTGGCAGTGCCGAACTGCTGACTAGCAATCAAGATAATCGTTATGCTATCGAACATGCTGTATCATGGCGACAATTTGATTATTTTGCGCGAGACGCTGCCCGATGCTTGTGTTGACCTGATTTATCTCGA
>RFIA01000366.1 GCA_003695675.1 Chloroflexota bacterium | reverse complement strand
GACCTCAACACAGACACCATCTCATCAGCAAGAACGTTGTACGGCGTCGAGCAGCAGCGTATTATCAAAATTGCCGCCCTGTGCCAACGCCGGGGCATTGCCGCGCACACCACAGAGCGGTCTGCTTTGTGTCAGGTCGATAGCTGTCATCATGCTGACAACGGGCGCAGCGAACGATGTCCCCGCGCGATAAACACCGTCGTCGAACAGATACCACGCCCCGGGCACCATCACCTCGCCATTGTTGGAATGCAGCCATTTGCCAAGATCATCGCCTTCACTTGCGCTGACGGCCAAGACTTCGGCCCAACGAGCCGGGAAGAACGGCGTCCGCGCTTTGAAGTTGCCAGATGACGCCACCGGCACAACGATACCGCGATTGCTGCGGAAGAATGCCCGTAACGGGTCGGACTGCACCTTCATGTTGTCGAATAATTGATTGATACGCAATTCTTGCTGTCTGAATTGCGGCCCTCGACCGGACTGCTCCTCTTGCACAATCTGCGCTTGTATTTGCGCCGCCTGTGGTGATTGCCCGCGATTGCCTTGATTGTCGCGTTCCGGTTGTCCTTCGCGCACGGTGAGGCCGGTGGCGTCGATTGCTTCAACGCGATTGTCAATCAACAACGATGTGACATAATCGCGGTTGTTGCCGAGTTCGGCGATAATAGAGTGCATCGGGTCGGTGCGGCGTGTTTGTACCATGCGGCGGAAATCGAAGCCGGTTTCGGGGTCACGACACGGCACGAAGACGAAGCTCATATTGACGACGAAACGCTCAACCCCCTGTGCCGACAACTCGTTCATCGTACTCGTCAACTGCCGGATGATGAAATCGGAAGTGTAGCCCTCAACAATGTCCGAAATATCGACCGGAACAAGTTGTATCGCTTGAGTCTCGGCGGGCAACGCGCTTTGCAAATGTTCGAGCACTTCCATCACGAGAAAGCCGTGCGAGACCTGCGGCACGGGCATATCCGGGTCGGGCGGCAGCGAGAAGTCATCGACGACGAGAATCGCGACCGGTGTGTTGCCACTGCCGGAGTAGACTAGATTGTTGGCGATATAATTGATGTCCGCGACGAGGCCGAGACCCACAATATCCTCGCCTTCGGGGGTGATGCCGGTCTCAGATGTTTCGCCCGCCGCGCCCGAAAATCCACCATAACCCTGCCCCAAAATCTGATCCGGCGTCGCCGCACAACTCGCCGTGTCATCGACATCTTGCGCGTATGTGACGAGAGCCGGCGCGGTCAACACTGTCGATAACACCATGCTCAACAAAAATAATCGCATTCGCTGCATCATGTGATTCACTCCTCCTGTTTGATTCATTGTCCTTGTCCTCATTGTACGATGATTCGATGGTTATGGCGAACTTGTCCAAATAATCTTTCCTTGATTACTCAGGTTGTGTCTTTTAGGCCTGTGTGTTATACTGGGGGTATCAATCACATTGTTAGCAGGCAAGGTGCTCTTCGCCCCGGATGGCAGAGCACAATGGCGAAGCCGGTGCAAGTCCGGCGCTGTCCCGCAACTGTAACCCGGTCATCAATCGGGAAGTCAGGCCGACCGCCTTGTTTGCGTCCCAACAGACCTTCGCGGTATGAGGTCAGGGGGCGGGGATGACGAGTCATCTCGAAACCGACACCTGACCCCTGCGGCGGATATTTCGTCACAGGGTTTTTTATTCCCCATACCCGCAGGTCGCCATGACAAACTCGCTGGAATGAGGAGCGTGGTATGGCGTCGTCTGCGCAAACACAATCGCATCACCCCCGCTTTTTGCTCGCCGGGCATTCTCCCGGTCGGCGTATGCTGTCGATTAGCGTAATGTTGGCAATAGCTCTCATCATCGTGACGGTCGTCGCCATCGCGCACGGGTCATCGCGCATCCCTTATGCTGATGTCGCCCGGATATTGCTCAATTATGTCGGCATCCCCCTTGATGACAGCATCGCCCGGCCACAAATCACGATAGTGCAACAAGTACGTTTGCCGCGCATTTTTGTCGCCATGTTTGTCGGCGCGGGCTTGAGTGTCTCCGGCGCGGTGATGCAAGGCATCTTCCGCAATGGCTTGGCCGACCCCGGCATTCTCGGCGTCAGCGCGGGCGGGTCACTCGGCGCGGTCATCGCCTTCACGACCGGCATGGCGCTCAACGGCTTGTGGGTTGTGCCGATCTTTGCCTTCGTCGGCGCGATTACTGCTGCGCTTGTCGTCTACCTGTTGGCGTTGGAACAAGGCCGCGCGAACACAACATCGTTGCTCCTCGCCGGGATTGCGCTCAACGCCTTCATCAGCGCGATTGTCTCGATGCAATTGCTGCTGACCGAAGACATCGGGCAGGCACAAGCGATTATCACGTGGTTGATAGGCAGCCTCGCCGGGAAGGGATGGCGACACGTCATCGTCATTGCGCCGCCGATACTGTTGTGCATCACGTTCATCTACAGCTACAGCCGCGATTTGAATCTGTTTTTGCTCGGCGAAGAAACCGCACAAGGACTCGGCACGAATGTGCCGCGTACACGCTTCATTCTGTTGGCGCTGGCTGCATTAGCGACCGGCCTCGCCGTTAGTATGGCGGGTGTGATCGGCTTCGTCGGCCTCGTCGTGCCGCATGTCCTGCGTCTCATCATCGGGCCAGACCATCGCGTCTTGATCCCGGCGAGTATGTTGGGCGGGGCCGTATTTCTCGTATTGGCGGACACCATCACCCGCATCGTAATCCCGAATGTTGAGCTGCCGGTTGGCATCGTGACGAGTCTCATCGGCGGGCCGTTCTTTTTGTATTTGCTCTGGCGGCAACGAAAAACCGTGCGAAGTCTGTAGAGAGAGTCGTAGGGGCGGTTCGCGAATCGCCCCTACGAAACACAATACTATTTATCGATTTTGAGGAGATTGACCATGAAACAAAACACATTACGACGTTTACTGATATTCACCACACTGCTGCTGATTGCCGCCACCGGTATGACGGTCGTCAGCGCGCAAGACGGCGCGTGGCCGCGCACCGTTGTTGATGGTCTCGGCAACGCGGTCACGATTGATGCGCCGCCGCAGCGCATCGTCACGACTAGTCTCGGCGCCGACGAAGTGCTGCTCTCTCTGCTGCCGCCCGACCGCTTCGCATCGGTCACGGCGTTGGCGCAAGACCCTGGCATCAGCAATGTTGCGGTGCAGGCCAATCAAGTCGAGAACGCCCTGCCCGCCGCCGACGCCGAATTCATCATCAGTCTTGACCCCGACCTTGTGTTCGTTGCTAGCTTCACCGATGAGGCGATTGTACAGCAGTTGCGCGATGCCGGGTTGACGGTCTTCACAACAGGCTTTCCCATCGGCTTCGACCCGATTCGAGAGGCGGTGTTACAAATCGGCGAAGTCGTCGGCGAAGAAGCAGGCGCCGCCGCGCTCATCGCGCAGATGGATGCCGATATTGCAGCCGTTGAAGAAGCGGTCGCGAATATCCCCGAAGAAGAACGCACACGAGTGTTGTATCTGACGCCGGGCAATTTCACGAGTGGATTGAATTCATCGATTGCGCAAGCCATTGAAGCCGGTGGTGGTATCGATGTCACCGTGGCGGCGGGTATCGACCAATTGGTGCCGGTCTCCGACGAGTTCATCATTGAGCAAGACCCGGATGTGATTCTGCTGTCGGGATGGACGCCATTCGACCCGACATTCCTCGACACCTTCTTCGGCAACCCCGCTTTTGCTGAGTTGAGCGCGATACAAAACAATCGAG
The DNA here is from genome assembly GCA_003695675.1 of Chloroflexota bacterium. Lineage (GTDB taxonomy): Bacteria > Chloroflexota > Anaerolineae > Aggregatilineales > Phototrophicaceae. The sequence goes on along the minus strand of RFIA01000366.1, from coordinate 7,465 downwards.
TCTTCATCGCCAACGACGCGCATTTGACGACTGTCAGCCACTTTATCAGCGAAGGCGTCAAAGATGTGGCCGCGTATTTATATCCGGATGTTTTCCCGGCTTATCCGTTGACATTGACCGACGCCGCCGGTGATGAAATCGTCATCGAGAGCAAGCCGTTGTTTGTACGCGGCGCGACGGCAGAAGCCGACACACTCATCGAGCTGCTGCGACCGCATCTGCCGGAAGACAGCGCGACGGAATTTATTTTCTCGACCGATTTGGTCTATGACGCGCCGATTGATGTGCAGCTTTCGACCGACGATTTGATCGGCGTCTTTCGTTTGTATGATGATGACTCTCCGGCGGCGCGGGTGGCGAATCTGCAACTCATCGGCGATGTGCTTGGCGAACGGGCGGCGGCACAAACCGCCATCGCGCTGCTGACCGATGAGCTAGAGGCGTTGGCCGCGCAATAGAACTACAATTTATGTAGGGGACATACTGCTTAGGTATCAATTTAAGAATTAATGCTTGCTAACCGCACCCCCTGGCCCTGTCCGCACGCGGGGAGACCTCACCCCCCGGCCCCCTCTCCACACGTGGAGAGGGGGAGAAAAAGGCGAACGCTCGCCATGCAAGTCCCCTTCGTAGGGCAGTGCCTACGCGCGGTAGGGGTCGGGTGGATACGAAAAATGAGCGTCTCAAAACAATTGAGGCTTAACTTGATGCGCATCTCCATAAGGTGAACTGACCATGATCTTACAAGCACGCAATATCGCATACACCCGCGATGAAACACCGATTTTGACCGGCGTCGATTTCACCGTCGCAAGCGGTGAGTGCATCGGTCTCGTCGGGCCGAATGGCGCGGGCAAATCGACACTGTTGAAAGTCATCGGTGGGTTGTGGGGTGGTGCATCGGGTGACATTCATTTGTGCGAGCGCACATTGACGACGTACACCTCGCGCGAGATTGCGCGGATTGTCGCACACGTCCCGCAGTTCACACAAATCGCGTTCGCCTTCACTGTCCGCGAGATTGTCATGATGGGGCGCAGCCCCCATCTCGGACGCTTTCAAATCGAGACCGCGCACGACCGCGCCATCGCCGATGACGCCATGCAAATGACGCACATCAGCCATCTCGCCGACCGTTTCGTACAGACGCTCAGCGGCGGCGAATTACAGCGCGTGATGATTGCGCGGGCGTTGGCACAAGAACCGCGCCTGCTGCTGCTCGACGAACCGACCAACAACCTCGACATCAAGCACCAACTCGGCTTGTTGCAATTGGTACAATCGCTCGCACACGATAACGGACTCGGCGTCGTCGCCGCGATTCATGATCTCGGCATGGCGGCGCGTTTTTGTGACCGCATCGTCGTCATTCATCAAGGGCGTATCATCGCAGATGGTGAACCGCAGGCCGTGTTGACTCCGGCGGTGCTGCACGATGTGTTCGGCATCAACGGGCAACTCTACACCGACCCCGTACACGGGCATCCGGCATTATCAGTGGCGTATTGAAAGAATCACCACTCTGCTCAAGATGTCCTCTGCATCTTTGTGGATGATGGTTTGCTCACTCCGGTTTGATGTCATGCCCGTGGCGCATACACGATAGTGGCCACACCAATAAGGATGATGCTCACGCCTATCCAATCCCAACGATCAGGAGTATGTTCATCAACTCCCCAACCCCATAACAACGCTAGTGAAACAAAGACACCACCGTAAGCAGCAAACGCTCGTCCGAAGTCAAATGTTTGCAGAGTCTGTATCCAGCTATATACAAACAGAGCCACTAGGCCAAATAATCCCCAAAAAACAGGCTTATCATCCCTTACCCATTGCCAGATTAAATAAACGCCGCTGATTTCAGCTATTCCAGCAGCGACAAAGAGACCAATAATCCGTATGCTATTCATAACCACACTTGCATTTCGCATTGGGAAGGTTGCTGGCATTTTATAGTGATAACCATTAATGTATAGTGACGATAGTTTCTTTTATCGGGGATAGGTTGGGACATTGGTTCCAACTTGCTTCTTGAACAATTCGACTACTTCTCCTGATTTAGGAAAGCGCTTATATTCTTTTTTGGAAAATAGCACCTTGTCATCTACTTTAATGTCGAAGACCCCGTGACTTCCTGTTATTATCACCAACGTATCGATAATGTGCTGATAGTTATAGATTAGTTCTTGCACGGCACTGAATACCTGCTCGCTGTAATCACACGGCACACAATACTCAATTGACACACTGTATTTCTTCATTTCAACAGATAAATCAGTTTTTGCCATTAGAGTCTCTCCATAAGATGCAGAATCATATTGATAATCGTTCTTGTCATGTGGCTTTGCTCCTGTATTGATTTTTTAGTCAATGCGCGAACGCCCCAAAAAAATGAGCAAGTCTCTCAGTTGTGTCTGTGTTGACCGAACAATAGACTTGTTTGCCTTGTCGCTGGGTCTCTATCAAACCGGCTAGGCGCAATTCTTTGAGGTGATATGAAGTGGTAGAAACAGCTATACCCAATGTCTCTGCCAATTCGCTAACATTGCAACAACGCTCTGAGAGGTCACAGGTCTCAAGGTTAGGACATTCAAGAGCTTTCTCATTTAGCGCTTGTAGGAGACGAATACGTGTTTCACCAGCTAGCGAAGAAAAAATTTGGGACAGTTTATTCTGTTGCATAGTTGCCTCCATACATTTCGATAGTTCTAGAACTATCGAAATGTAGTTTACAGGAATTTCTTTGTAGTGTCAAGCACTATGAAGAAATGTATCTTTTGCTTACAGGACTTACGCAATCGGGTATCTTGCATCGTGCTGCCAGACATTAAAATGTCCGGCTATCGACATACCAAACCCACTAAAGGGGTTATTTGGGGGTGTATTCGATACCATGTAGTACCCTTCAGGGTACTTGGCTTTGTGGCAGCCGGAAACCGCTATGTCTACGTGCGGAGAATTTATTCTCTGGTTGCCTTGTGATTTCTGAACTGCGTAAGTCCTAGCTTATTGATATTCTAACAACCACTGAAATATGACTCTTCCAATAGGCTGCTGGAATGTGAGACGCGCAATCTCACTCCGGCTTGATGTCGTACTCGTGGCGCTCCATATAATCGATGAGTTTGTCGGCTTCGGACTTGGCGCCGATTCGCCGCCACAATGACAGCGCTGCGTCGAGTGTTTGTTGTGCGCGGTCGCGGTCACCGAGCAGATGATAATCTTCGCCCATGGCGTTGAGCGCACCGGCCATCCAATAATGATTGTCCTGCGCTTGCGCGAGTTCATAAGCGGTGTTGTGCGTCTCAAGCGCCGTCTCAGCCAAACCGAGTGCTTGCTCACAACCGCCGCGATTGATGAGGGCGAAGAAACGGATCTGATGCGCACCGAGTCGCTCGGCGATGGCCGCCGCTTCGTCGGAGAATTGGCGCCCGCGTTCATAATCGGGCTGCTGCGGGTGCATATAGGCTTCGCCGCCGCGATGCTCAAGGATTTGGCACAAGGCCACATCGTCATCATTTTCGCGAGCGATGGCCTCCGCACGGGCGTGATAATCGTCGGCATCGTCCGCGCCCTGACGAAAACGCACCGTGCCCATCACCGTCAGCAAAATCGCCTGTCGATGGGCATCGCCCATTTGTTCGGCGAGCATATAAGCCCGCTCATATATCTCGAACGCGGTCGCAAAATCCCCGGCGAAACTCGCGTAATTGTTGCCCAAGCGACTGAGTAGATAATGCGCGACTTCGCTTTCGCCACGCTCAAGCGCGATGTCGATGGCGTCATGATGCAATTGCAACGAGCGCGAGGTATGCCCACGCGCCGCCATGTAGGGGCCATCGACCGTCAAGCAGCGCATGATGTCCATCACAGCGTCGGGCTGCCCAAGTTGCTGCGCGGTTTCTGCCGCTTCGAGCAAATTGCTTTGTTCGATGTCGAGCAAGTCGAGATCGGCGGCGTGTGCGGCGGCGAATTCGCGACAGGCGGCTATCGCGTCGTCATAACCGAGTCCCTTGTTGAGGAACATCGTCCGCGCATAACTGTAGGCAAGGTCGTGCATTTGATAATACGGAATCTGCTTGAGCGACCGCGCACTGACGAGGCCGCGCATGTCAAGGTCGGCGAGGGCATCGGCCAGCCGGTCGTCGTCGGCGTGCATCGTGCGGGCGAGGAGTTCCGGCGTCACCGTCGGCTCGAACATGCCGCCGAATGTGACAAACACATCGTACAAATTGCGGTCGAGTGCGTCGATACTCGCGTCGAGCAGCGCCTTGATACTCGTGCGACCGAGTTCGCCGAAATTCGCAGGCATGACGAGATCGTGCGGCGCGTCTTCGATACGCTGCACGAGTTCCGCCGGTTCGAGTGAATAGGCTTTCATCGTTTTGCTCGCGACTTCGAGCGCGAAGGCGTGATACCCCAACATCTCGCATAATTGATGTGCCGCCGCGTTATCACTGAAGTCGCGCCGTCGTAGATGTAGGCCGAGCAACTTGAGCGCTTCGTCCGGTTTGAGTTGACCGACTTCGATGATCTCATCCAATGGATAGCGCTGCCGCGAAGTCGCCAACAACGGCATCCGACGCGGCAAGGCTTTGACCATCGTCGCGAGCGCCGCGCCATTCCACACATCATCGAGCACGAGCAAGCCCTTATTCTCCGCCAACAGATGGCGCACCGCCTGCACCCGTGCATCGCCTTCGACAGCCGCGATTTGTTGCTGCGCACCGAATGCCCGCCCCAACGCCTCGAACAAATCATCGGCGGGGGCATTACCCGCCTTCATCCAAATCACTTGCCCGCGTCCGTCGTCAATCCATTCGGCGGCGATGGACGCGGCGACGGCGCTCTTGCCCGTCCCGCCGAATCCGTGCAGCAAGACTCGGTCGTTATCTTCGAGCAATGCGAGTGTTTCATCGATCACATCTTCGCGCCCGACGAGCTTGCGCGGCAGCTCCGGCACATCATCGGCCATCGTCGCGATGATGGCCGTCGTCGCGCTGTGATGCGCAATCTGCCGGTCGAGCAACCATCGTTCAATCGAACGGCGCACCTGTTCTTTCAAATCATCGACATCGGTGAACCAACGCGGCGTGATCCCAAAACGGACATCGGATTGTTTCGCGAGGAATTGCTCAAGACGCGGGTCACGTTGTTCGGGATTGACATTCTTGACGTAGATATGCCGGTCGATGCCCCATTCGGTGGCGCGTTCAAACTCGTCGATTGTCCACTCGCCATATTCATTCCAAAAGAGACCGATATACAGCGCCGAGTTGCGCAGCGCATCGAGATAGACTTCGCGTATCGACGCTTCACTCGCGGGTGCCGTTTGCTCGAAGACCCACGCTCGCATCCGCAGCATATCTTGTCCGAGCTTCGGCAGCAGTTCTTGCAAGGCTTTGCGTTCGTCGGCGAGTTCTTGCATCTTCGAGCTGATGAATACATCGAGTTGTGTCGTCATATTTACCTTTATAGCGATCAAAATTTCAGCACTTCGGCGTGTCGTGGTGTGTAGCGGCCATCCAAAAATGGAAGGCTACCCGGTTGATAGCTGAAGAGCTGACACGCTTCATCACCAACAATCTTATGCTGCCTGACCAATTCAGGCAAGTGACTGTCGTCCTGTGTGAATCGCGTTACAATATGATCATGAGTGAGCGTCAATGACTCAGATAATGCAAATAAGATGCGTACAGAACTTACGCAATTCAGAAATCACGAGGCAACCAGAGCATAAATGCTCCGCACGTAGACATAGCGGTTTCCGGCTGCCACAAAGCCAAGTACCCTTCAGGGTACTGCATGGGATCAAAATATCCCCCAAATAACCCCTTTAGTGGGTTTGGTATGTCGGTAGCCGGATGTTTTAACATCTGGCGGCGCGATGCAAGATACCCGATTGCGTAAGTCTTGGCGTATAAAGGACACAACGTGCATGACATCGCACACAGCACAGCGACTCGCGGCATTTGCCGTCAATCTCGCATTCGATGATTTGCCGGATGAAGTCGTCGCGCAAGCGATTCGCATCATCCGCGATACATGTGGCACGATGCTCGCCGGTTCGACATTGCCGGAAGTCGCCAACCTGTCTCGCAATGCGCACGCACTCGGTGGCGCGGGTGGCTGCACGGTGATGGGGCATCACGAGAGCACGACAGCGCATATCGCCGCCCTCATCAACGGCACAGGCGGTGTCTCGCTTGAACTCGACGAAGGCAGTCAATGGGCGATTAATCATCCGGCGGTGCATATCTTCCCGGCGGCTTTCGCCATCGCCGAGTCACAACGCGCGACCGGCAAAGATTTGCTGACGGCGTTCGTCGCCGGGTATGAAGTCGCCGTGCGCGTCGGGCGTGCGACTCGTCTGCGACAGCCGGTGCATCCTTTCGGCACACACGCCATCGTCGGGGCAGCAGCTGCCGTCTCAAAATTGCTCGGACATGATGCGCAGCAGACAGCACAAGCGCTTGAACTCGCTGCCGGGATGACGATTGCGTCATCACAAACGGCGGCTAACAGCGGCGCATCGGTGCGCAATCTGTTCACCGGGTTGACCAATCACAACGGTATCTTGGCCGCGTTGCTCGTCACGATGGGCTTCACCGGGGAGCCGAATGCGCTTGACGTCGTTTACGGGCAGATACTCGGCGAGTCGTTTGTCGTCGCCGATTTGCTCGACGATCTCGGCAGCGACTATTTCATTTTGCGCAATTATTTCAAGCTGTATGCGTGCAGCCGTTGGAATCACGCGCCGATTGAAGCGACGGCTGCGCTGCTTGAGCAAGCGCCCTTCACGGCGGAAGATGTCGCATCCATCACGGTATGGACGTATTCGCCCGCGACGCGCTTGACGAGTCGCGCGGTGCCGAATGGTTATGCCGGGAAACATTCGATTTTGTATAATGTCGCTGCACGCATCATCTATGGGGCGAATGATATGACGGTCTACACCGATGAACATGTGCGTGACCGGCGTGTGCAAGCATTGATGGGGCGCATCGCCGTTGAGGAAGACCCTGCGCTAACGGCGATGCTGCCCGACGTGCGCCCGGCGCGTGTCGAAGTGGCGCTCAACACCGGCGAGATAATCAACGCGACCGTTGAACGTCCACGCGGTGGTTTCGATAATCCATTGCGCGACGATGAATTAGTCGAGAAATTTCGTCAGCTTGCGGGGATGGCGTTGTCCAAAGATCATGTTGATGCACTGATTGATCTGCTGCCGCAATTGCCGCAGATGGAGTCGCTTGAACCCATCTCGACTCAACTACGCGGACAACAACGCTGATGCAAATCGGGGGGAGATTCGGCGTTGAAAATATACGAATGTCAACGAATTGTCGTAAAGATTGATGTTGCTAACTAGGTTGTGTTGACATTTCATAGATTGATGCGGAATCAAGTGACGCCAACGCAGAGCAAGCGTTCCGTTGGGGCATTGCGTGCAATGCCCTGAAGG
>RFIA01000365.1 GCA_003695675.1 Chloroflexota bacterium | reverse complement strand
GCATCCATCAGCACGAAAGCCTCTGCTTCGCTCTCGCCTTTGCCGAAAAATGCCGGTGCGCTGCCGACACCGCCAAAGTTGCCACATCCGAGACCGACTGCCGAGATTTTCAACCCGGTATTGCCGAGTGTTTTGTAGTGCATTGTTGTTTTTCCGCAAGTAAATTCTGCCTCTACTGTAACATCCATTGATACGCGTCGCAAAAAGATGGTCTGATTGTTTATTCGATTTTTGCCCGTTTTTGATTTTCGCGTTACAATTGCCAATGCTGCATTATTCAGATACAGTGTAACTATTCAGGTGGATTGTTGAACCTCGAAAATATTTAAACTGTTTCTAAAAACCAAGGAGTAACAACATGTTAAAAGCACGAAGTTTACTTATTTTATTCGCCCTTGCTGCATTGATCTTCACGTCAGTTGGCGTTTCTGCGCAAGATGTGCCCGAAGGCGAGGTCAGCCTCGCTGTGCTTGGCCCCTTCACCGGGCCGGTGGCTTCTATCGGTGAAGAAATTCTGAATTGGTCACAGCTTGCCGTCGATGACTTCAATGAACGTACTGGTTGGAATGTGACAATTGTCGAGGGCGACACAGAACTCGACCCGGCCAAAGGGGTTCTCGCTGCCGAAGCGGTCATCGCCAATGAGAATGTTTTCGGCGCGACAGGGCCGGCGGGGAGTCAAGTTGTCGCGGCGACAGCCGCCATGTTTGAGGCGGCTAACCTCGTGCATGTTTCGGCATCGGCGACCGATCCGTCGTTGACACAAGATGGCACGACCACGTTCTTCCGCGTTGTCCCGACCGACGCTGTTCAGGGGCCGACCGATGCCAACTTCCTCGCGAACGATCTCGGTGTGACTCGTCTTTTCATCATTGATGATCAAAGCACCTATTCTGTCGGCCTTTCCGATCAAGTGGAGGCAGCTTTCCCCGGTGAAATTGTTGGACGCGAGTCGATCACGCAAGATGACTCTGATTTCTCGGCGTTAGTAACCCGTATTCGCAACGAAGATGTCGAGGCCATTTTCTTTCCCGGTCAAATCGCTTCGCAAGGGGCGGTGTTGGCACAACAATTGGCAGAACAGGGTGTAGACGTCATTTTTATGGGTGCTGACGGTTTCTTCTCGCCGGAGGATTTTGTTGAAGGTGCCGGTGGTGCGACAGAAGGCGCTTATGTGTCGTTCTTCGCCCCCGACATTCACAATCTCGAATCGTCGGCAGATGTTGTCGCGCGTTATACAGACCGCTTCGGTGATTTCGGCGCGTTCGGCCCACCGGCCTATGCCGCCGCGACCGTCGTCCTCGAAGCGATGGAACGCGCTTTTGAAGCCAATGGCGAACTCACTCGCGAGGGCGTACTCGCTGAAGTTGCGAATACCAATCAAGAGACAACCATTCTCGGTATCCCGTTGTCGTTCGATGAAAACGGCGATGTCGCGGGTGGCGGTTTCTCGATCTTCCAAATTCAAGATGGTGAATTTGTCTTCGTCACATCGGTGAATATCGGTTCCGACGAAGAGTAGGCGCTTTAGCCGATTGACTGGATGGGGTGACATCATGTTGCCCCTTTATTATGTATGATGTTCACATTTGATCTGGTGTCTTTGTGGGGGCGACTCGCCGGGTCGCCCCTACGAATGTGTTAAAGCAAACTTTATGGATAATTTTTTTGCACAACTGCCGCAGCAAATCATCAATGGGCTGACGTTAGGAGCCGTGTATGCTCTGATAGCGCTCGGTTATTCGATGGTTTATGGTATCTTGCAACTTTTGAATTTTGCGCATGGCGATGTCTTCATGATTGGGGCCTTCATCGGCTTCGGTATCATGAGTGCGATGTTGTCAACTTCTGCACCATCGGTCATTATCATCGCATTGATGATCGTGGCTGCGATGATCGGTTGCGGTGTACTCGGCGTCGTGATTGAACGCTTCGCTTATCGACCGTTACGCAATGCGCCGCGTATCGCCCCGCTCATCAGCGCGTTGGGCGTTTCGTTCTTTCTGCAAAATGTGATTCAACTCACACTCTCTGCCCGTTTTCGTACTTACCAAACCGCACAACTTATTCCCGGCAGCATCGGCGTGGATTTAGGCACGGCGCGGTTGTCTGGCGTTCGCGCGTTGGTGATTATCGTCGCTTTTTTGTTGATGTTTTTGCTACAATATCTTGTGCGGCGTTCTAAATTGGGGCGGGCGATGCGTGCTGTCGCGACCGATAAAGACGCCGCCGCGATGATGGGTGTTGATGTTGATCGTGTGATTATGGCAACATTTTTCGTTGGCAGTGCTCTAGCTGGGGCAGCCGGTGTGCTCAATGGTCTCGTTTTCTTTCGCATTTGGCATTTTATGGGCTTCAACGCGGGACTCAAAGGCTTCACCGCGGCGGTTGTCGGCGGCATTGGCAATGTGCCCGGCGCGATGTTCGGGGGATTTTTTCTCGGCTTTGCCGAGACATTCGCTGTCGGTTTCCTTTCCCCGACTTTCAAAGATGTGATTGCCTTCGTCGTTTTAATCGCTGTGCTGCTCATCCGGCCACGCGGTTTGTTGGGCGCAAGACTGGTACAAAAAGTGTAATTGCAAATTATGACCGAGCAACGAATAGGCACAGACGAATGGGTTGAGCAGCATGAGGCGCGATTGGCCACTCAATCCGAATTGCGCGAATTGGTTTATGGTTTTGGTGAGCAGCTACCATTATGGGGACGTTTGGGGTTGTTATTGTTGATTGGGTTGTTTGTCCCTGTTTTGACGAGCAATCCCTTTCATATTCGTATCGCCGCCACCATCGCATTGATGGCGACACTTGGCGTTGGACTCAATGTTGTCGTCGGTTACGCCGGTTTGCTCGATCTCGGTTTCGTCGCATTTTACGGCATTGGTGCGTATGCTTATGCGTATCTGTCGTCCGACTTCACGGGTGTTCACCTGCCGACTTTGTTGACGATACCGCTTATCACCGTCTTGGGCGCTGTCGTCGGATTTCTGCTTGGTTTGCCATCGTTGCGTTTGGTCGGCGATTATCTGGCGATTGTGACACTCGCCTTCGGGCAAATTTTCGTCCAATTGATGACGAGCCTGACACGGGTTGATCTATCATGGGTGCCATTCTTGACGACCGATGGGCCGGTGAATTTGACGCGCGGGCCAAATGGGATTATCGAGCTTGATTCGATTTCCATCTTCGGCTTTGTTGCCGACACGCTGACTGAGAATTATATCATTCGGCTGGTTGTGTTGATTCTCGTATTGCTGTTTGTTCATCATTTGAATAATTCGCGTCTTGGGCGGGCGTGGCGAGCGATGCGCGAAGACGAACTCGCGGCAGAGGCGATGGGGATGCCGACGCGCCTGTTGAAGTTGCAAGCCTTCGCGATTGGTGCCGCGATTGCTGCGCTTGCGGGCACACTCTTCGCCGCCGAACAAAAAGCCGTCTTCCCGGCGAATTTCGATGTGACGCTGCTGATCACATTGTATGGCGTCGTCGTTCTCGGCGGGTTGGGGAGCTTGCCCGGCGTGTTACTTGGCGCTGTGATCATGATCGCCGTGCCCGAAATTTTGCGCGACATCGAACTAGCGAGCTTGCTGTTTTATGTCGGCAGCGTTGTTGCATTAATCGGGCTAATAAAACCACGTAGACTCGTCGGCTTGCTGTTATTGAATGTGGCCATTATTGGCTTGCTCGTTCAAGTCATTGCTGAATCAATCTGGCCGGATTCGTTGGCCGAGTTGCCGAGTGTCGCGTCGGTGTTCCCCGAATTTTCGGTGAGTATACGTTTTGTCACGGCGATTATCGACTCGTTGCCGGAGATCGTCACAAGCATTGTACGCAATTGGTTGGCTATTCCCGTGGGCAATCAAGAACTCATCGGCAATATCGCTCTCGCCATATTGATTGTGTTGATACTCATCGCGTCGCGCATCAAACAGACGACACAATTGTTGATTACGCTTGTGCCGACGATGTATTTGCTCGCCTTGGTTTGGGAAATTCGTTTGTCGGGGCAGGAGAGTGTCACCCGCTTGATTTTTGTCGGTGTTGTGTTGATTGTCTTGATGATTTATCGTCCGCATGGGTTGCTCGGCACACAACGGATTGAGATTGTGTAATCGCAATGTCTGCTCAACTTGAACTCAAGCATATCAATAAAAATTTCGGTGGTCTGCGCGTCATCAATGATCTATCATTCGTCGCACAACCGGGACAAATCACGAGCTTGATCGGCCCCAACGGCGCCGGGAAGACGACCCTCCTCAATCTGATTTCGGGCATCTATCAACCCGATGATGGCGATATTTTGTTCGATGGGGTTTCGATTGTCGGCCTCGAACCGCACGAAATTACACAACGCGGTATCGCGCGGACATTTCAAACGCTGCGGCTTTTTCTTAATATGAGTATCATCGAAAATGTGATGAGCGCGAGTTTTTCGCGTGCGCAGATGAATTTGATTGATATTGTGTTTCGCACACCGCGCTTTCGTCGTGAAGAACAACGACTGCGTAATGAGGCGGAAGAAAAGCTGGGATTTTTTGGGTCACGGCTCGTCGGTTATCGTTTCGACCAACCGGCCTACAGCTTGTCGTATGCCAATCGACGCCGCTTAGAAATCGCGCGGGCGATGATGACCAATCCGAAAATTTTGCTGCTCGACGAACCGGCGGCGGGGATGAACCCGAATGAGACGCTCGAAGTCACGGCGTTAATCGGTCAACTGCGCGACGAAGCCGGATATACAATCATTTTGATTGAACATGATATGAGTGTTGTCGGCGGAATCTCCGATCATGTGATTGTGCTCGATCATGGCGAAAAAATCGCGGAGGGTGATTTCGAGGATGTTGTCACCGATGAGCGCGTTGTCGAAGCCTATTTGGGGCGGAAGTCGTCATGAACGGGCATGACAAATCTGCAACACCGTTGCTGCGTTTGACCGATGTGAATACCTATTACGGTCAAATTCATATTTTGCAGGATGTCAATCTTGAAGTGTATCCCGGTGAATTGGTGTGTTTGCTCGGCGGCAATGCGTCCGGCAAATCGACGACATTGAAGACGATTCTCGGTCTCGTCACCCCCGCATCAGGCACGGTTGAATTCGCCGGTGAAGAAGTGCAGCACCGTTCAACGAGTTATCGCATTGAGCGCGGTATGGCCGTTGTCCCCGAAAATCGGCGCATCTTCGCCGATATGAGTGTCGATGAAAATTTGCAGATGGGTGCCTATCTGCGAAATGATAAAGCAGAAATCGAACAAGACCGCGAACGGGTGCTCGAATTATTCCCGCGTTTGCGTGAGCGGCTCAATCAATTGGGCGGGACTTTGAGCGGGGGCGAACAACAAATGCTCGCGATGGGACGGGCGCTGATGTCGCGGCCACGATTGATTTTGATGGACGAACCGTCGATGGGTTTAGCGCCACTTCTCGTCGAGCAAAATTTCCAAATCATCCGCGAGATCAATGAGCAAGGCACGACAATTTTCATGGTGGAGCAAAATGCGAACATGGCGCTCTCGATTGCAGATCGTGGTTATGTCTTGCAAACTGGACGTATCGTGCTCGAAGATGTCGCCGAGAATCTGCTGCAAAACGAACAACTCCGTAAAGCATATCTGGGACGTTAGGGATTTGCGATGGCACTGCGTAAACGATTTCCAATATTGAAAGAGAAGGTCTATCTCAACAGTTGCTCGCAAGGGGCGCTGTCGATTGATGTCCGCGAAGCGTATGAGAAGTATATGCGCGATTGGGACGAAAAGGGGTCGCCGTGGGATTATTGGGTCGAACGGATGGAAGCGGCGCGTCATGCTTTTGCCGGCTTGGTCAATGCTGACCCCAATGAAGTCGCCGTCATGACGTCGGTGTCGGCGGCGGTTAGCGCATTAATGAGCGCACTCGATTTCACCGGCGAACGCAATCGCATCGTCATCGGCGACTTCGCTTTTCCTACGGTCGGGCAAATCGTTCATGCACAGGAGTTACGCCATGCGCAAGTGGTGCATGTGCCGACCGCCGGGAATATCATCCCGGTGGAGCGTTTCGCCGATGCGATTGACGAACGCACATTGCTTGTGGCGATTTCGCATGTTTCGTTTCGCAATGGCTCAAAGCGCGATGTCGAAGCGATTGCCGAGCTTGCCCATCAAAAAGGCGCGTATATTTTGCTCGACAGTTATCAGGCATTGGGTACGATGCCGATTGATGTCAAGAAATTGAATGTCGATTTTTTGGTTGGCGGCGTACTCAAGTATCTGTTGGGTTCTGCGGGGCTGGCTTATCTCTACGTCCACAAAGATCACATTCTTGACCTCACGCCGACGAGCATCGGTTGGTTTTCGCAAGCCAACATCTTTGACATGGATATTTACGCCAACACACCGTCGCCGACGGCGCGCCGCTTCGAGTCCGGCACGCCGCCTGTGCCGAATATCTACGCGGCACTTGCCGGGATGAAACTTGTGCAATCGGTCGGCATTCAAAAGATCGAAGCGCGTATCCGTGAGTTGACCGGCGCACTCAAAGAAGCGGCCATGCAACGCGGTTTCAATATCGTCACGCCGATTGATCCCAACAAACACGGCGCGATGATTGCGATTCGGTCGCACAAAGTCGATTTGCTCGTCAAATGGCTAGAGCAAGACAATGTGATTGTCTCTAGCCGTGACGACAACCTGCGCATCTCGCCGCATTTCTACAATAATTTCGACGATATTGACCGCTTGGTCGATTGCCTCACGAAGCATAGCGAACTCATGGTTTAACTCAACTGCTGCCCAATTAATTCGGAAATGTGTGCCGCGTCGAATGATGCGGTTTCTTGCTGTGCGATTGTGTTTGCAACATCAGCAGCGAGTTTGGCATCTTTGAAGCCCGCGCCACTCATGATGCAGGCGATGTACGAGTCGCTCTCAATTTGACGCGCCTCCTTCAGGTGATGCAAAGCGGCGACCGGCGCAGCACTCGCTGGTTCAATCCATATCCCTTCTTCAACCGCGATGCGGCGCTGCATAGCAAAAATTTCATCGTCCGAGACACCGACGACATAACCATTCGACTCGCGCACCGCCGCGAGGGCGTGGTTGCCGGTGAAGGCGACGTTGATGCCGGAGACTTTTGAATTGGCATACGATAAAGTCTCAACTGAAGATTGCTCGTTACGAAAGGCTGCTAACAACGGCGGCGCACTCTCAGACTGCACGGCAATCATGCGCGGCAATGTGTCGATGACTCCGGCGCGATGCAACTCACACCACCCGCGCCATTGCGCCGTGAACATATCGCCGCCACCGACCGGCGCGATGACCGCATCCGGCACAACATTGAGCTGCGACGCAATCTCGTAAGCAATCGTTTTGATGCCTTCGAGAATGTAGGGATTGACCGGCGCCCAAATAAAGCCGAGATAATGATTCGTTCGTTGGGCGACATCGATGAGCATATCGCGCAATGCTTCCGGGCCGTGGGCAAAGATGCCCTCAACGCGGATGACTCGCGCGCCCGTCGCGAGTGTTTGCCGCAATTTCGTGACCGGATTGCCCGGCTCCATCAAGATGATACAATCCAACCCGGCAGCCGCGCAGTAGGCGGCAACAGCCGAACTCGCATTGCCCGACGATGCGCAGATGACACCACGCGCTTGATTGTCAATTGCCAGCGCGGCGACCATCGCCCCGGCGCGATCTTTGAATGCGCCGCTTGGGTTGAGGCCTTCATTCTTGAAATAAAGATGATCGAGACCAAGCGCTGTCCCGATGCGTTTTGATTTGAGCAGTGGCGTATCGCCTTCACCGAGATTTGGGATAGCCGATTGCACCGGCATGAGCGAACGATAACGGTCGATGCCTCTGCCCGGTTGAATCTCGATGAGAGTGTTGATAGCAGCATCGTCATAGTGCGCTTGCAGAATCCCGCCGCACGCCGGGCACGCGCCAAGCGTGCCCATGATGACTTCGTGGTTGCAATCCATACAAGCAATCTTCATCGCGATAAATCCTCTACAACGCTGGAAAATTTGCGTGCTTGCGGCACATAAAGAGGGTATTGCACGCAATGCCCCAACGGGTCTTTTCGTAGGGGCGACACGGCGCATCGCCCCTACAATCTGCGTTGAATCGTTTCGTTTTTTTCTTTGCGGTTCAATATCGTCTTGTTTTCAAGGGAAGGCATTGCACGTAATGCCCCAACGGAATAATTTCTTAAGACTTACGCAGTTGAGAAATCATCAGGGCAACCAGAGAATAAATTCTCCGGCTGCCGGATAAGACAAGTACCCTGAAGGGCACTGGATTTGATCAAATACCCCTCAATAACCCCTTTAGTGGGTTTGGTATTTTGGTAGCCGGATGTTTGAACATCTGGCGGCACTTTTCGCTGCTATCCAGCCGGGACGAGTGCAAGCACGCGCAAGGGACTCCCCGAACCATTGACAATTTTGAGCGGCGCGGCGATCACCACGGCGCCGGTCGCGGGCAATTGGTCGAGATTGTTGAGGCTCGCGAGACCGAATTTTCCTGAGCCGTGCATGATGGTATGTGCCGGGAAGGGCGGGTCGAAGCCACCGGCTTGACCGGCATCGGTGCCCACGGTTTCGACACCGACGCCGAGCACATCGCGCTCGCGGGCGAGGAATTCGACGCAATCTTTGTGGAATCCCGGCGAATGGGGGCCATCTTCGTGCGCGTTGAGGAATTCTTTCGCCGCGGTGCGTTTTGACCAATCGGTGCGCAATAGCAACCACGAACCCGGTTGGATTTTGCCGTGTTCGCCTTCCCACGCGAGGACATGTTCGCGCGTCAACAAAAAGTCTTCGTATTGGGCTACTTCTTGGCTCACGTCAATCACACAAGCGGGGCCGACGAATTTGTGCGCCGGAATCGTGTCGGTGGTGTTGTTGGCCAAATCGCGCCCGGTTATCCAATGCACGGGCGCGTCGAAGTGCGTGCCAGTGTGTTCGCCGAGATGCAATGTGTTCCAATACCATGCTGGCCCGGCGTCATCATACTCCGAGATTTTCTCAATCGTCAGGGGGGGCGATGGGGCAAATTGGGGTGGCAGGTCGATGACGGGCGTGTCGGGGCTGAGGGGTTGTGTTAAATCGACGACCTTGATACGACCTTCTCGTAATTCTTCGACGAGCAAAGAAAGGACAGTCACGCGATTAGACATAAAGAACTCCTTGAAAGTGAAAATATTGAACCGCAAAGATACAAAGAACGCAAAGAAAAGTTTCAGCCGAACGTCCCGGAGGAATCTCTCAGCGCAGCTTACGTCTTTGTGGTTCCGAATAGTTTATTCGCTTACCCAGTCACATACTCACGGATGTAACGTTCAAAGCGGAAGGCATTCTCCGGCAATTTGAAGTCCATGCCGAAATGGTCTGGCCCCACGGCCTCGACTTTGGCAACGATGACACTCAGTTCGTTGCCTTCAAACGCATCGGCAACCGCTTCGATAAATTCCATCGGCGTCGTCGCTTTGGCCACATTCGGCACCCCCGCACCTTTCGCTATGGCAGCGAGATCGGTGATGCCAGAAGTTGTATGTGAGGTGAAGCCACCTGTTGAAAGTAGGCTGCCGTTGTCGAAGATGATATGTGTCAGATTATTCGGTCGATAGCGGGCGAGGGTCGTCAATGTGCCGAGATTCATCAGCACCGAACCGTCACCATCTAGGACGACAACTTTTTTATGCGGCAGATTGAGCGCGACGCCCAATCCAATTGATGATGCTAACCCCATCGCGTGTTGCAGGTAAAAGAAATTTTCTTTGTGGCCAAGATCATACAGTTCCTGCGCGCAGGCACCCATGATCGTGATGACGAGTTTGTCTTCAAGTTCGGGGTAAATCGCTTCGATAGCTTTGGAACGTAGCATGGTTTAATCCTCCATCAAGTCTCGCGAGAGCATCAGCGCAACCGGCGAGAGTGAACTCAAGGAATACGTGTGCGCTTCGCGAATCTGTTTGCCGACTTTTTGCGGGTCTCGTGCATAATCGAACGGGATATTCAAAGCACGCAGTACGGGTTCGGTGACGATGCCGCCTTGTGTGTGCCATGGATAGGGTTCGCCCATGTGACCGCGATGTGCGATGAGCATACACAACGGCACTCGATAGAGCATCGCCAACGAGACGATGCCGTTGATTGCTGCGAGGAAACCGTGATTTTGCATCAACAAGATATTCGGTTCACCGGCGAAATAAGCACCGGCAGCAATGCCGACTGCTTCTTCCTCTTTCGCAACTTCAATGAGACACATTTCGGGGTCTTCGTCGGCGAGTTGGAGCAAATACACGAGCCATGTTTCGGGCAAGGCGGTGATGAATTTGATGCCAGCATCTTTGATGCCCTGATAAACAGCTTTGGAATTATCTAAAGAAACGGTCATAATCTTTCCCTAAAAACAATTTGTTCGCATTACCTGTCCGTAAGTTTAGAGTATGCGGCGCGGAGCGTCAAGAAATTGGCCTGATGCGGGATGGATAACGCGCACCTTATAAATCAAGATACGGTTTGAGGCTAAGATCGGGTAAGATTTTCAGACGTGTCTTTCAATGCCTGTGCGACGATTTCGATGGGATGCCAGACGTTGTGCCCGGCGTCGGTGATTTGGGCGCGGCATGATGTGCCCGGTGCAACGACGATGGCCTGAGGATGCTTTTCGATTGCCGGCAACAGGCGTTGATTGGCGATTTTCATCGAGAGTTCGTAATGTTCGTAACCGAAACT
>RFIA01000364.1 GCA_003695675.1 Chloroflexota bacterium | reverse complement strand
GCGCCGTGCTGACATTCGCCGCCCCGACGATGCTTTCAAGTTGGGCAATAATTTCGCTTGTAACGGGTGTAAATGTGTTCGTGTTTATCATGGTTCATCGGCCTCTGGGTAAATTTTGACCATGATACCCCATTTCAACAGAGCGGGGTATAGCAATGCGTAATTGGTGTTGGCTCGACACTATTGCGCAAGACTTACGCAGTTGAGCTTATGCTGCGCCGCTCGATAAGGCGATGTCGCTTGACGGCCTATTCGCGCTCAAAGCGCATCACGCGGAAGACTTCGGCATACTGCACGCCAACTTCTTCACCGGTGGCACTGCTCCAACCCCGCACAAAGTCGAGCGACTCGTCGCGAATTTGTGATTTGTGATGACGCAGCGCTTCGAGTTTGCGCTCCATATAATCGGTGATGTCGATATACGTATTCGGTTGCATAGTGATCGACATATACAACTCAGCGGCTTTGTGCGGCTCTAATCCATCGTCAAGCAGTTCCGGGAATATCGGGCGAGTCTCTGCGCTGGGAAAAAAAGCGTAACTCGCTGCTTCACCGGCGGCGCGATGGTCGGGATGATTGATGTAGTCACCACGTGGTGATTGCACGAAGATGGTTGTCGGGTCGAGCGTTATCACGCGGTCAGGTCGTATCTCGCGGATGAGACGAGTCAGGTCACGGCGTAATTCGAGCGTCGGTTGCAATGTGCCGTCGGCATAACCCAAAAAGCGTACATCACGCACGCCGAGTACCGCAGCCGCGGCGCATTGTTCTTCCTGTCGTATTTTCACGAGGTCTGCGCGAACGATGCCCGGTTCATTGCTGCCCGAACCATTATCGGTGACGATGCAATACGTCACTTCAGCGCCCGAATCTGTCCAATAAGCAATTGAGCCGCCCATACCAAATTCAATATCATCGGCATGGGCGACGATCACGAGGACACGCGCTGGTATTTTTGCTTCTGCTTGCATATTATGAATACTCCTGCCATGATGAATAATCTTGCAGACACTGTAATCTGTTCCGCATGATAACGCAACGACCACAATCATATATCACGAAGGATTTACTATGAAAGCTGTCATTCTCGCTGCGGGACTCGGTACACGCTTGCGACCATACACGCATGTTTTGCCGAAACCTTTGCTGCCGCTCGGCGACCGCCCGATTCTTGAAATTTTGATCGCGCAACTTGTTCATTACGGTTATGATGACATCATTGTCACGACGAGTTATCTCAGCCATGTGATGGAAACGTACTTCCCGATGATTGAACGCAAATACGCATCGGCCAAATTCACGCTCGTCAAACAAGAGAAGTTGATGGGGACGGCAGGGGGCTTGAGTTCGCTGCCCGGTCTTGGAGACGAACCGTTCCTCGTCATGAATGCTGATGTGTTGACGACGATGGATTACGGCGCGTTGATGCAACATCATTTGCAGCATGATGGTGTTTTGACGATTGGAACTTATCGCAAGCAAGTCAAGATTCATCTCGGCGTGCTCGATCTTGACGATACCGGCAATGTAATCGGGTATCGCGAAAAGCCAGAAGAACATTTTATGATTAGCATGGGGGTGTATATTTACTCGCCGGAAGTTTTGACGTATGTACCGCCGGACGATTATCTCGATTTGCCCGATTTGACCGCGCAATTGCTTGCGGATGGTCAAATCGTCACAACATTTCATTTTGATGGTTATTGGCTAGACATCGGTCGTATGGAAGATTTCGAGACGGCGCAACACATCTTCGACGAGAATCGCCGTCAATTTTTGCCGGGAGAGGCATAAAGTGAGGGGACGATGTTAAGCGCAAAAAATTTCTTTGACCTGAGCACATTCGAGCACGCTGCCATATTCGACAATACCGAATATGCGTGGCAGGCACTTGACCGCATCGAATCGTATATCGAAAAGTGTTTCGCTGACGGTCTGTCGTCGAATGTGACATCGTTGGATGTGCATTCGTCGGTTGCTTTCGGCGACGCGCCGATACACATCGGCGAAGGAACGGTCATTGAGCCGGGCGCATACATCAAAGGCCCGGCTATCATCGGGCGTAATTGCAAAATCGGACAAGGGGCGTATGTGCGTGCCAACATCATCACTGGCGACGAATGTGTCATCGGCCATGCGACCGAGGCGAAAAACAGCATCTTCTTCAATCATGCGCACGCACCGCATTTCAATTATGTCGGCGACAGCATTCTCGGTACATATACGAATCTCGGTGCAGGGACAAAGTTGTCTAATCTTGCCGTGAATTCCGTAAAAGACGAAGTCACCGGCAAACGCCCGACGATTCGCATTTTGATCGATGGCACGCATTACGACACCGGTCTCACAAAATTCGGCGCGATTCTCGGTGACGAGACGCAAACCGGCTGCAATACAGTCACTAATCCGGGTACACTAATCGGCCCGCGTACATTAGTCTATGCGATGGTTTCGTTGCCGAAAGGCTATTATCCCGGTGACAGCATCATCAAATTGCGCCAACAACACAGCATCATTGAGCGACGATAAGCTATCACTCAAGCGTGCCGACATCCGCAAATTTCGCCAGTTCTGCCGCGAATAAATCACGATAGGCGAGGGCGTCGGCTTCGCTTTCGGCTTCAAAACGCAGCGTGAGCACTGCTTCGGTATTGCTTGCTCGAATCAAACCCCAGCCTTTTTCAAATTGAATGCGAACACCATCAATATCGATGATTTCGCCTTGATTTGCCAACGCAGTGCGGATGTGATCGATGACCTCATCTTTAAGCGCTTCAGGACAATATGGCCGGTATATGGGTGTGCTGTACAATGTGGGGATAGCGCCGTTGAGTGCGGACAATGTGTGCTCGCTTGACGCGATCACTTGCAACAAACGCCCGGCTGCGAGATAGCCGTCGTCGAAGCCGTGATAATCTTCGGCGAGAAAGATATGCGCGCTGACTTCCCCACCAAGCAATGCGCCCGAGTCGCGCATTTTTTCTTTGACGAGTGAGTGCCCGGTTGGTGACATGATGACTTGTCCAGTAGTATCTTCAATCGCATCGATTACCGCTTGACTCGTCAAAACATCAACGACGACACCAGCGCCCGGATTCCGCCCCAGCATATCTTGTGCCAGCAATGCCAACACGCGGTCAGCAACGATCATCTCGCCGCGTTCATCGACAACGCCCATCCGGTCGGCGTCGCCATCAAATGCAATGCCGACATCTGCGCCATGTTCGCGGACGGCTTCCCCCAGCGCGATCATATTTTGCGGTTCAAGTGGATCGGGGTGATGATTGGGATAATTGCCATCTGGCTGACAATAAATGCAGTGGACTTTGTGCCCCCACATTTGTACCAAACGCGGCCCGAATAACCCACCGGTGCCGTTGCCCGCGTCAATCACAACCGTCAATGCGCGATCCATCACAAGACGCCCGGCAAGATCATAAATATAACTGCCATAGGCGCGGTCATCTGCTTCGACCTGCCCATCGCCATAATACAGATGATTGCCAACGATGAAGCTGCGCAACATTTGAATCTGTTCGCTGTGTAGGCTGCGGCTGCCAACACTCAATTTGAAGCCATTTTGATCGGGTGGTAGGTGGCTGCCGGTAATCATCATACCGCCAGCGTTGTCACGAGCAACTGCGTGCCAATACAAGACAGGGGTCGATACCAGACCAATATCGATCACATCACAACCGCTTGCCGCCAAGCCATCGATTGCAGCATACATCAAATCATACGATGAATGTCGATTGTCGCGCCCGACGACGACGGTTTTCTCGTGTTCAATATCCTGAATGTATGTCCCGAAAGCCTGCCCAATCAGCCGTGCGGCGTCAACCGTAATAGTACGATTATCCCCCATTGCTCGGCCACGAATATCGTACTTGCGAAAGATGCTGCTTTCGATTTCGGTCATAATCCAAGTGACCTCCTGCTGTATAATGAGTTTGAAATGACCCGTCAAGTTGATTTTGGCCTCTTTACCGCGCCTATCAGTACTGCTATCCTTACATGACACGTCCCACAGCGCGATTAATTGGCGGTCTGATTATAACACGCTATCATTGTTGCCAGTTCAGTCAGAAAAAGGAGGCGGTGCGTATTCCATCTTTGCCGCAAGGCATAGAGGAGCGCTATAAAAATGAGTTTTTTATCAACATTTATGCGAAGTGCTTTACGGATCACGGGGGCAGAACATGCCGCCGCATTTGACACGAGTATGACCATTGTAGACTCGTCCGGCTTGGAAGCTGAATTAGAAGCGTTTGTTCTTGAATGTATTCGAGATACGATGACAACCGACGCACCAGTTATCACAGATAACTACAGCTTATCAATAGACCCATCGCAGGTGCCACATACCAATCAGGTCTTGCCTGCACTACGGGCTATCGTTGTCATCCCTGTCGCCGGATATGGTGCAATTTATCTGAGTCATCCTGTGCGCGATGGTTTGATCCCACGTGATATGGTTGAAAAATTGTTTCACTTAGCGGCTGCTGTGATTGAGCAGGGGCAAACCGAATATCAAGAAGATGAATTGTTGGCCTTGTATAACGAAATGAGTTGACAGCAGTCTTTGCATTATATATTTGCCCGGACTGCTGTTAGGCAGCAGTGCAGCATGTCGGCTAGGTCTATTTTGATGCCTTCTCAATCAGCAATCAGTATATGCTTCAACCTTGTACCGGAGGCAATCGTTTAGGTTGAGGGATTGAGGACAATATTTCATCAATGATGGCTGCTGTTCGCTTGCTATATAACCAGACCATGCCCGACTTGACGTCGGTGTCGCAGATGACGGCCAACGAAACCGGATATGTCGTACTGAATTCGATGATGTAAACGCCGTTGTGTTCGCCCTCAAAATATGTTGAGTGGAACTTTGTTTCGGACAGCACACTGGCTAGCGACCGTTGTGTAGTGTGGTCGATGCTGACAGCACGCGTCAGCAATTGTAAGTCGTAATCTTCGAGTGTTCCTGCCGCGCCAATCATATTGCCGTCGCTGTCTACCAAGCCGACAAAACTCGCCTTGACATGACCGAGCAATCGTTGTAATTCGACACTGATGCGTTTGAATTGCGGCCTGCGCAATACCAACGCCGCCGGTCGCGTCATTGGGTTGATACGCTTGGCACGTGCTTCTGTCAATTGTTGGGGGCTTGGCACTTCTTTGGGTTCAATAACCGGTGCGGGTATCCGTGCTAATTCAAGTTGGCGCTCAATCTGCATCAAAACGAATGTCATGTTGAGTGGTTTATACAGATAATCCACCGCACCGAGACGAAAAACAGCGACGGCACTCTTGGCCGACAGATCATCGTCAATGACAATCACCCGCGCAGTGGGGCGCAAACCGCCGACAACGGCCAGCAAATCCATCCCACTCAGATCGGGCAATTCAGTTTCTGTTACAATCAAGTCGAACTCGGTGAGCAAAATTTCGCTCAGCGCTTCTTCAAATGTCCCGGCCTGATTGGTCGTATAACCGCCTGCGGACTCGAGTGTATCGATCAATGTTTCACGCAATTCATCGTCTCGTGCGACAATGAGAATACGAACCTGTCCGTTAGCTGATGTCATGATTAAATGCCTGTTAAATACTTTTCGTGCGATTCTCAATTACGTCATTATTTAAGAAGTTGTTGATAAGTGCTGTAACCGAAACCATCTGGATTAAGTGTTGCTCATGCTGAATCATGCCGTTGATAAAATGCTGTTTTTGTTGACCCCGCTGTATTTGATCGCTGTTTACGTACTCGACAGTGAGCACCTCATCAGTAACAAGACCACACTTTTGCCCATCCGCTTCAACAACAATGAATGTTGTCGCTAGCGAGATGGGTTTTGCCTCTTGCAGAAAGATTTTCCTCAAATCGAGGATTGGCAACGCTTCGCCGTGTCGGTTGGCAAAACCTAACACTTCCTGTGGCGAATCGGGTGCTACAATTAATTCTACCATTCCTGCAACTTCAATCACATTGTCGATTAACAACGCATAATGTTGCTCTGCGAGACGAAATGTCAACAACGGTATTTGTTGTGTCGTGTTGCTGATGTCAGCCATTCGTTTAGTTGTCGGGATTCCACAAAATAATGATGATGGCAGGCCCCGCATCTTCGTCAATAATCACTTCGTCAATGAGATTGCCCAATTTTGAACGTAAACCAGCGACAATATTTTTGACTGGCTGGCCTGCGAGCCATTTTGCTTCGGTCGAAAGTTGTGCGCCGATACGATTGTGATGTTCGATACCTGTAATATGGACGGTGTGTAATTCGCCGGTTTTGAGCACAAGTTCAGACAATGCTGACGCAGCACCAGCGAGTTGTGCGCGTGCGATTGGTGGAAAGCCAAGTAAACTTGTGACATGCCGTGTTGTATCGTGGATAATCATCACATCCATTGAATCCTCGACTTGCACCGACATAACAGGTGGTCGTACTTTGTATGGCCCTAATGCTTCAGACATCCATTCTTGCCTCAATCTGACAGAACACTAAGGTTATTATAATCATCAATCACATTTTGTGCTGGATTATTCACTCAATATGCCCAAATCTTGCAAAGTTGCTACCAGATGCTCAGAAGCAAAGATGTCTTTCGGAATATAATCGTCGGCACCAGCTTCAATGCCGGACATTGTTGCTTTGGGGTCGGCTTGGTCGGTCAACATAATCACGGGAATGGCTGCTGTTGCTGCGTTGCGCTTCAACCGGCGACAGACTTGAAAGCCGTCCATTGATGGTAGATTAACATCCAACACAATTAACGCCGGGGGATTTTCTGTTGCTTCCCGAATACCTTCCGGCCCATCCGACGCGACACGTACACTGAGGCCCACACTTTCAAGCGTTAGCTTGATTTGCGTGGCTTGTGTTGGGCTATCTTCAATTAAAAGCGCCTCCAATGCCATTTGGTGACAATTCCTTTCACGCTCTTTTTTCTAATTTGGAACGAATCGACTGACATAAAAAGATATGAAGTAGTCAAGACGCCAAGAGCCAGAGCGCCTAGATTTTCTTATAAAATGCGTTGCGGTCTTGGCTGTTTTATGTCTTTGTGTTTGTTGCTTTTCATCATGAGTAGTTATCCGCAAAGCAAGAAAAGATTTAGGTGTTACGTAATTGTCCTTACTCCTGATAGGCTTTGATTGCGGCCAGCAATTCCCCAGCCAGTTGTGATACCGGCAAGACAGCTTCGACAGCGTCATTTGCAATAGCCGCGCCCGGCATCCCGAAGACGGCGCTTGTCGTCTCATCTTGTGCGAATGTGCGAGCGCCAGCCTGCCGCATCGCACGTAATCCATCGACACCATCATCGCCCATTCCAGAGAGGACAAGCCCAATAGCTTGTTCGCCGCAAACAGCAGCAACCGACCGAAACAACACATCAATTGATGGGCGAAAGCCATTGATTGCTTCATCATCGTGCAATCGCGTCACGAGATGCCCGCCATGACGTTCTACTGTCACATGTGCCGTCCCCGGCGCGAGTGTCACGACACCGGGTTGCAGATGTCGTTTATCTTCCGCGATTTCAACTCGGAGCTGTGTGGCACTCTTCAACCAGCGTACCAATCCCTCGATAAATTGGTCGGGCAGATGTTGCGCTACGACAATCGGAACCGGCATCTCAACTGGCAAATCTTTGAGTATTGTATACAATGCCCGCGGGCCGCCGGTACTGGCCCCAATGACGATCAACTCAGGTAACTGTTTCGCCCGAACCGGAGTCGGTTGTTGCTTTCTATTATAATCATTTTCGTGTCGATGATGTGGCAATATGCCGACTCGCGCCATCGCTACGAGCGTATTCAGCATGTGGTTGGTACTCTCTTTGAAGCCGGGATCACGACGGCTCGGTGGTTTTTCGACAACCGCCATCGCCCCAGCTTGCACCGCTCGAAAAGAGAGATCAATCTCGCTTTCCAACAATCCACTAACGATGACAACGGGTGTGGGTTTATCGGTCATAATGCGTTCAGTTGCCAACAACCCGTCCATTTTTGGCATCCGTATATCCATTGCGATTACATCTGGCGCGAGTTCTTCTGCCAGCGAAATGGCTTCGAGACCATTTTGCGCCTCACCAACAACCTGTAACAATGTTGAATCATTAATCAATGTTGCTAGGTAACGGCGTTGTGTCGGGCTATCTTCAACCAGTAAAACGCGATAACTGGTCGATTCGGTGAATGTCATCGCTCAATTTCGTCCGAATGCTACAGCTTACACTTATATCATTACAATAGACGGTATCGAGACGAAAAAACATTAATGTGAGGAGACCCGAACCAACTACTAACATTAAACAAACTTCTTGACGAGATTGAGCAGTTCGTCCTGTTCAAATTGGGATTTCACTAAGTACGCATCGGCACCAGCTTTCATCCCGGCTTCGAGATGCTCCGGCTTGTCGCGTGACGTCAAGAGGATGACCGGCGTGGTTTGCAGGCGTTCGTGCGCTTTGATTTGCTCGACAAGTTCAAGGCCGTTCATGCGCGGCATTTCGACATCGGAGATGACGATATCGAATCCGCCTTCGCCGAGTATACCCCACGCTTCAGTCCCATCAACAGCGACACGAACATCAAATCCTGCCGCTTCGAGGATGTTTTTCTCCAACATCCGCGTCGTAATTGAATCGTCGACAACTAGGACGCGCGGACGCTGTTTTTTCATGTTATCGGTAGATGACGCGGCGACTGCATCCGGCGGGCTTGCGGGGAATGTCATCCCAGTGGCAGTGCGGGCGAGATCGTTGACATCGAGCACAAGCACGACCCTGCCCGACCCCAGCAGAGCAGCGCCGGCTATGTGTTGTGTCCCGGCGATTTCGAGGCCAAGCGGTTTGAGGATCAATTCTTGTTCGGCTTCCATGTCATCAACAGCAAAGGCAACAGTGCGGTCGGCTGCCTGCAAGACAATCGCTCGAATTTCGTGTGGTAATTGACTTTCATTACCTTCTTGCAAAGGCATTCCAAGCACACCGGGTAATGACGTAAATGGAATCGCTTGCCCTTCAACCAACACCATGTAGCGCCCCTGCGTGACGAACAGATCGTCGCGTTTTGTTTTAAGCATACGCAACACACTACTTGACGGCACAGCGAAAATGTCGTCACCCACTTGCAGCATGACACAATGCAGTCGTGTTAATGAAATTGGGACATGTAAGCTGATTGTTGTGCCCTGTCCCTTCAGGCTGCGAATACTCACACCGCCACGCAGACTTTCAACCCGGTCACGCACAATATCCATCCCGACGCCACGCCCACTGATTGCCGTGACGGCTTCGTTTGTACTAAAGCCCGGATAAAAAATATACGATAAGGCATCGTCATCGCTGAGCTTTGATGCTTGCTGGTCGGTAATTAAACCACGTTTGATCGCACTCTTTTTGATGATGCTTGGGTCGATACCGGCGCCGTCATCGTGAACACTGATGATGATTTCGCTGCCGCGTTGTTCGGCAAATATCACAATTTGGCCTTCTGCCGGTTTGCCGAGTTGCTGCCGTTCGTCGGCGCTTTCAATGCCATGATCGACTGCGTTGCGCAACAAGTGCATAATTGGGTCGCGCAGCGTGTCCATCACCCGTTTGTCAAGCGCGACCCCGCCGCCCATCACGTCGAGTTGTATCTGTTTATTGGTTTCTCGTGCGAGGTCACGAATCACTCGTTGAAATGTGGGGATGGCGGTTTCAAATGTGACAAGACGCATCGCACTGACTTCGTTCTGCATTTCGTCGACGAGTGCGGACAGACGTAAATGATCTTGCGTCATGCGCTGTGCTACCTGAATCAGATGCCGATTGGCTTCAGCGAGATAGCGCTGATTGGTCTCGAGAAATGCCAGCAATGTAGACAATTCTAATGACAGGTCGCTGTCATCGTTTTGCAGACGGCGTAGCAAGCGAATATAGGCCGCCCGAATCGTGCGCCACTCACGTTGCCAACGGGTATGCAGCATTCGTAACGCATTGATGTCGCGTTGCAACTCTTCTGAATGCAAACGTGCGACCAACAACTCACTGACCGACGCCATCAGATTATCCATGTGTGGAATCGGCACGCGCAGCATATCTTCGACCATCGGCACCCGAATGGTTGAAGTTGTGGCGCGGGGGTCTGCTGTGGTTTGCACTGCTGGGGCAACAGCAATTTCTTGCGAGGGTCTTTTGCCTTGCCCCAACTTTTCGAGTTGGTTCAATATTGCAGTGACAGTTGTTTCGTCTTGTTCTTCGCCTGCCGTCACGAGTTGGATGACATCAAGACCGTTGTAAAGCACATCGCAAGCATCGGGGGTGAATGCAAATTTTCCGTTGAGCGCTTTCTCAAATAACGTTTCAAAATGAAAGGCAATTTTCTCGATGACTTCAATGCCGACGGTTCGTGCCGCGCCTTTCATGCTATGGGCGATCCGATTCATTTCACGCAATCGCGCTTCATGATTGTCGTCCGGCGTTGTTTCGATTTCGAGCAAAGTCGTATTCAATGTGTCGAGGTATTCGCCAACTTCAATCCAGAATATATTGAGCAGTTCGGCATCAATTGAATCGCTCATAGTGCTACATCTTCAGTCCATTGAGCAGGCTGTTGACACGTCGTGTGGCTTCGCGCAGACGACGCACACTCGTTTCGACTTGCATTGTGCTGCTGACGGTATCTGCCGTCGCGTGTTTGATTTGCCGCATAGCCGTCGTTAGATGGTCAACACCAATGGTTTGTTGTTGTGTACTTGCGGCGATTTGAACGGCAGCGGCGGCGGCTTCTTCTATCGCTTGGGACAATTCGCGGATGGCGTCACCGGCTGTATTGACGAGACGTTGTCCTTCATCAACCCCTTTACTGCCTTCCTCAGTCACCATCACCGCCGCATTGGTCGCCCGTTGGATCTCGCCGAGAATTTCGCGCACTTGCACGGTTGCATCACGATTTTGGTCGGCGAGATTGCGCACTTCCATGGCGACAACCGCGAAGCCTTTGCCTTCTTCGCCGGCGCGTGCCGCTTCAACCGAAGCGTTGAGCGCGAGCATTTTTGATTGGTCGGCGAGTTTGTCCACCGTTGCGATAATTTCACCAATTTGTTGGGTATGTTCCGACAACACGAGAATATTGTCCGCAATATCCTCAACGCGGCGGCGAATCAAATCCATGCCAGAAATCGTTTCGGAGACCGCTTCGCCACCCGTCTTTGAAATCTCGAGCGAGACTTGTGCAGTCTTGGCGACACTCTGCGCACGTTCCGCCGTTTCGGTGACGGTCGCACGAACTTCATTGACGGTGCCGGTCGTCTTCGTGACGACATCGTCTTGTTCATTGGCCGTTTCAATCTGTTGTGCCGTCGATGACAGGATGAGTTGTGTATCGTCATCGATTTGTTGCAGGGCATTCTGGATTTCTATGGCGATGTTTTGCAATTGGTCGAGCATTCGGTTGACGGCCTCGCCAAGATAAATCAACAATCGCGATTCGCCATTTGCTGGGTCGAGGTGCGCTGTGTCGAGCCGTTGACGTAAGTCCCCGGCGGCGACTTCTTCGATGACGCGCATATAATCACTGATCGTATGGTCAAGGTCACGATAGCTGACGCCATAAATCAAGATGCCAAATCCACCACCGGCCAAAAGCGAGACAATGACCCACAACACGATCATCGTATCATCAACCGGGCGATAAATCGCACCCATCAACAAAACAGGTACAGCAGCCGCCAAAGCCATTGCCACAACACTGCTATGACGCAATTGCTTGATGCTGCGGCCATTCGACACTTGTGTTTCGGGCAGAGTTTCAAGTTTATCAACCATAATCGTATTTACCTCTAACTCCCGCCTACGATCAAACGGCGGTCTTCAAATATTTGTTCGACATCCAAGATTGTGATGCGGTCTGCCGTGACACCAAGCGCGTAATGCAATTCGCGCAAAGGCTGAATCGTCGCTCGTGGAATCACAACTATATCTTGGACATCGTGTGCAAGCAATCCGAGTTGTAGCCCGTTTGCTTCAACAACGATGGTTTCTCGCGGCAATTTTGTGTCTTGAGCAGGCAAACCGAAAAATAGACGTAAGTCCAACATGGTGACGATTTGTCCGCGAATATTGACGACGCCGCGATAAAATGCCGGTACTCCCGGTACGCGCGTGATATTGTCGAATTTGCGGACATGACGCACCGACATGACATTGACGGCAAAAAATTCGTTGCCGAGACCGAATGTCAGCACTGTGAGGCTATCTTCAAAAGACGAAATGTCGGTATTCTGCACCGGTGCGGCATATTGCAATGCCCGTTGCCGCAAGCGTTCACGCATGGTTGCTTCGCGCCGCGCTGGGTCATCCCAATTGAGATTCTCGAAGACCGCAGCCCAATCCACCTGTTGTTTGTCTTCTTCAGATGAGGTCATAACTTTTCAATGGATTCGCCCTTTTCGTTCATTATACATTCAAGGAAAATAACGCGCACGTTTGAGTTTTCATATATTGGGACAACTTTGCAGATTATATTGTGATGGTCTGTGATGGACTCAAGTGGACATACTCGTCGTACATGTCACGCACTACGCTTGCGATAGATCAATAAATAAACTTGAAATCTAAGAGGGAATACATGAGCACGAATGGTGTAACACAACACAATGGACAGGGCGAAACCGGCACCGAAATGGTCAAACGTGGTCTCGCGCAAATGTTGAAGGGTGGCGTCATTATGGATGTCGTCACGCCGGAACATGCCAAAATTGCTGAGGATGCAGGAGCAGCTGCGGTCATGGCGTTAGAGCGTGTTCCGGCAGATATTCGGGCGCAGGGTGGGGTTGCCCGCATGAGTGATCCCGACATGATTGAGGGCATTATCAACGCGGTTTCGATTCCCGTGATGGCAAAGGCACGCATCGGTCATTTCGTCGAAGCACAAATTCTTGAGGCGCTCGGCGTGGATTATATCGACGAGAGCGAAGTCCTCACCCCCGCCGATGAAGACCATCACATCAACAAGCACAAATTCAAAGTCCCATTTGTTTGTGGATGTCGCAATCTCGGCGAGGCGTTGCGTCGCATTGCCGAGGGTGCGGCCATGATTCGCACCAAAGGCGAAGCCGGTACCGGTGACATTGTCGAGGCGGTGCGGCACGCTCGCGCCGTCAATGGCGAAATTCGCCGCTTGTCGTCGATGGACGAAGATGAACTCTTCACATACGCTAAAAACATTCAAGCGCCGTACTCGCTTGTCAAAGAAACGGCGGAACTCGGTCGTTTGCCGGTCGTCAACTTTGCTGCTGGTGGTGTCGCGACTCCGGCAGATGCTGCCTTGATGATGCAACTCGGCGTTGATGGCGTATTCGTCGGGTCGGGCATTTTCAAGAGCAGCAATCCCGCCAAACGCGCCAAAGCGATTGTCGAAGCCGTCACCCATTACGAAAACCCCGAGATTCTCGTCAAAGTCAGTCGCAATCTCGGTGAGGCGATGGTCGGCATCAATGTCAGCACGATGCCAGAAAGTGACAAAATTGCTGGTCGCGGTTGGTAAAATCGCAAAAAATTCAATGCAAAGGCAAAGATAAATTTTCTTCGTTGGGGTATTGCAAGCAATGCCCCACGATTCTGCATAGAACAGCTTGCTCAACTGTCGCCCCACACCTTCAGCAACGATGGCAAATCTTCATAGGCTAAATCGGGTTGAACGGCGCTGTGTGGCAACTCTTGCCATGTGTTGACGCCAGTGAACAACAAAATCGATTTGAGACCGGCGTTCTGTGCGCCTGCGATATCGGTGCCTAAGCGGTCGCCGAGCATGACGGTTGTCTCCGGCGATGTGCCGAGCAAATCAAGCGCCGCTTTGAACATCGGGCGATGTGGTTTGCCGATGATGATGGGTTGGCGGTCAGTGGCTGTTTGCACCGCCGCGATGATGCTGCCTGCGCCGGGCACAAGACCTTCGGGCGCGGGAAAGGTGACATCGGGATTCGTGCCGATGAATTCCGCACCATCCCGAATCAGAAGCGTCGCACGTTTGAGTTTGTCATACGTCAAATGGGTATCAATGCCAACGACGACGGCATCTGCATCTTCATTGACAAGGAGAAAGCCGCCCTCATCGATGATATGCCGCAAGCCGTCGCCACCGAGCACATGCACCCGCGCTCCGGGCCCCAATTGCGCTTGAAGATAAGCGACCGTCGCCGTGCCAGACGTGATGATTTGCGACTCGACGATTGCGTGGATACCCATCCCGGCCAACTTGTCGATATATTGTGCGGGTGTTTTGGCGCTGTTATTCGTCGCCAACACAAATGGGATCTCGCGTTCGCGCAGCATCGCGAATAAATCTGGCGTGCCCGGCAACATCTCATCACCGCGCCACAGCACTCCATCCATATCGGAAATCACACCGGCGATGTCGGCAAATTTGAGCATTTGCATTCTCCATACAAATAGCCAAATAGCGGCATTATACCAGCATCGTGCAGCGCGTGTTACAATCAATCAAAAACGGAGTCATCTGATGCCAATCATCCTCAATACATACTCAATCGTCGCGCATGATCCGGACGAAAAGGCGTGGGGAGTCGCGGTTGCCAGCAAATTCCCAGCGGTCGGTGCAGTTGTCAGTTGGGCGCGGGCTGAAGTCGGCGCCGTGGCAACACAATCATTCGTCAAAATCGGTTTCGGGCCGAATGGTCTCGCATTGATGGAGCAAGGACACAGCGCACAAGAAACGCTCGACATACTGCTCAGCAATGATTCACAACCGGGCGGACGGCAAGTCGGCCTCGTCGATGCGAATGGTGAGGCCGCGGCTTATACCGGCCCGGATTGTTTCGATTGGGCCGGGCATATCGTCGGCGAAGGCTTCACCTGTCAGGGCAACATCCTCACAGGTGGTGAGACACTCGATGCCATGGCGGAAACATTCACAGCAACAAAAGGCGAACTCGCTGACCGCCTAGTCGCGGCGCTACTCGCGGGCGACACTGTCGGCGGCGACAAACGCGGCAAGCAAGCAGCCGCCGTCCTCGTCGTCAAACTGGGTGGAGGCTATGGCGGCGATACCGACCGTTATCTCGACTTGCGCGTCGATGACCATCGGGAGCCGGTCAAAGAACTTGAGCGTATCCTCGCTATTCATCATTTGTTTTTCGGTGAGACCGACCCCAACAATAAATTGCCGATCACAGAAGACATTGCCCGCGAGTTGCAAACGATGATGCTGCGTCTCGGGTATTACAACGGCGAAGCACACGGTCGATGGGATGCCGAGTCGATTAAAGCCTTCCGCGCTTTCACGGGCAACGAAAATCTCGAAGAACGTTGGAGTCCGGATAAAGAACCGGAATTGCTCGACAAGGTGGTGCTCGATTATTTGCGCGACCGTTTCGGTCAATAAATCGCACCGGCAACATGCGTTATCTGTTCCCCATTCTGATCCTGCTCATCGCGGCGGGGCTGCGCTTCAATGCGCTTGCGCACAACACACGCTTTCACCCGGACGAAGCACTGTTCGCGACTTTCGCACGCGGCGCGGCGCTCAATGCCGAGTGGTGGTTGCCCGGTTCGCTCGACAAACCGCCACTCAGCATTTACGCGATGGCCGTCTCGATGCAATTGTTCGCCGCGCAGCAAGACGAGAATCGTTTGTGGGACTTCGATGTGCATCACGGTGAATTTGCCGCTCGCGTTCCCAATACATTTGCGAGCATTGTGCTTGTCGCTGTGGTGTATGCGATGGCGAAGAATCTCTCGAATATGGAACATCATCGGGGCGAGACATGCCTCGCCCCTACATTATTGACGGTAATGCTCACCGCGCTTTCCCCATTCGCCATCGCCTTCAGCGCGACAGCCTTCACCGATGGCCTGATGCTGTTGTGGATGTCACTGGCCTTGTTGACGATTGTTCGCCGTCGATGGATGCTGAGCGGTTTCTTTCTCGCGTTGAGTGTCGCCAGCAAACAACAGGGTATCCTCTATTTGCCGCTTGTCATCGGTCTCGGATGGGCGCGATATGGCCTCTCGCGTCGTGATATAATGCGTTTTCTAATACCGTTGATGGGGGGCATTGCCCTGCTCATTGGATGGGATATGCTGCGTCCGGGAAGCAGCATCTTTGCGCTTGCGGCGAATAATAATAATCCTGAGCGCCTCTTCATTCGCGCTGACGAAATTCTGCCGCGCTTGATGACTTGGCTTGATTACGGTCGTGTCATCGCCGGGCCGACGTGGTTGACGATTGTGCTAACGATTGTTGGGTTGGGTGGTATTGCCGATTATCAGGCGCAACCGCATCACGAAGAAAATGATAAAAATTTTAACGCTGAGACGCACAGACATAGAGTGAAGATACTTCATTTTTTCTTTGCATCTTTGCGGTTGAAGAAGAATACATATACCATTCTGCTACTGTATATTATCGGCTTCGGTTTGCTTTACTGGTTGACGCCCTTGAATACTTACGACCGTTACTTGTTGCCGATACTGCCGGTGATATGGGTTGTCATGGCGAGGGGGATTACTGATACTATCCATAACGTAGGGGCACAGCGTGCTATACCCCTACAAATTGTGTTTACCGTGATCGTTTTTATCTTCGCGCTACCGACAGCCATCCATACCAGCAATGGATATACACACGTCGGCGGTGACCTCGACGAACATAGTGGCATTGACGACCTTGCGGCCTATCTCAACGGCAAGCCACTCGGCGCGATTATTTATGATCGTTGGTTGGGGTGGGAATTGGGGTATTATCTGGGGGAGTGGACGGATAAGCGCGTGGTTTACTATCCAACACCCAAGATTTTGGTTGACGATGCCTTACTGCAACCCGACCCCGCACCGCGTTATTTCGTTGCGCTCATCGACGTGCCGCATGACGAATGGGTGCAGGCAATGACCACAGCCGGCTTTGTCGTCACAGAAGCGTATCGAGCGAATCGCTTTGTTGTCTACGAACTCATCCCTCCGACGGCGTTGACGGACGCTTGAGACGTTGTATTTGTTTGAGCGTTTCCTCAGTGTCGTGGCGATGAGTTGGCGTTGGTCGTTGGCTGGTGTCGAGCGCATCTATATCTGCTTCTGGGTCGATAGTAACAGCCGGGTGCCGTCTGCGCCATTCCTCTAAGAATTCAGCTAACCACATGAGTTCTGCCTGTGCGATGGCAAGATGGTGCGAGTACAAAGCCCACACATGGTCGGGAACAATTTCATTCTCTTCCTGCCAACGCAGCCATTGATTCTCAACCCGTTCGATATGCTTTTGCAAATCGAGATAATGTTGCCATAATGCAGTATGAGCTTGTTGAGGTGTTTGTAGGCTGAGATTGACCAACCCCAACTCGAAGCCCGCGCCGAGTGGTCGCGATTGCCGCAGCAAGTCAACAATCGCTGTTTGCAACACACCGTATCCTGCTTCGGATACATTGTATATTTTTTGCGATGGATCAGTAGTGTTATCTCTTGTTGTGATCGTCAATAATTTCTGGGATTTCAATTTATCCAACGTATAATAGATTGACGACGACCCGATTTTCAACCACTCGCGCAAATTGCGTTCGTCGATAATCTGTTCGATTTCGTAACCATAACGTGGTGCTTCGGCAACGAGACCTAGAATTGTGAGTTCGGATTCTGTGAGCATAGGGTTATTCATCGTTTCAATATGCTTTAATCAAGCATAACCGGGCACAGCATACAACGCAAGTCGCGTACAGTATGAAATATAGAACCCATGTCACCTTTGCCGAATAAGCCACTTACGTGTATCCTGAAAGAGCAGCACAGCGCGTTTGTATCATGCGCATGATAAAGGAGAATGTTCATTGAAGCGATTGTTCTTGAATCGCAAATTATTACCGTTTCTTGTGTTGATTCTTGCCGGGTGTTTTCGGCAGGCTGGTCAAGACTTTGACACGGCCAATCAAGGCGATGCGATTCCTTTGCCGACGAATACTATTGAGATTATTGAAAGTACACAACAGACCGCGCCAACAGCGACAGCAACACAGGCCATTACAATCATAGCGCCGAAGGATACCAATACGCCGCTGCCAACGACAATCACCGAGTCGGAGAGTGTTATTCAGCCTGTGCCGACAATTGGCCAACCGACAATTGCGCCGCCGACTCAGTCCGTGATTACGCCGGGCGGGCCATCGGTGCCGTTTATACCGGAAGTGACCGCAACGTTGACACCATCAGTTATATCAACATCGTCGCTCAACACACCATCGGGTTTGATCACACCGACGGCGTTAGAAGGGGTCACGAATGATGGTTGTACGTATGTTGTGCAATCCGGTGATAATCTCTTCCGTATTGCCATCAATAACAACATTACATTAGAACAATTACGCGCCGGGAATCCCGGTGTGAGTGACATACTGCAAATTGGGCAAGTGCTAAACATCCCTGGATGTGGGCAAGGCTTCGATACGCCACCAAGTGAAACTTCTGTCGAACAACAACCGCCGACACCTGTGCCGAATACAGGAACCGGCCAGACAGTCTATACCGTGCAACCCGGCGACACATTATTCACTATCGCCCGGCGTTTTGGCGTCACAGTACAAGATATTGTCAGTGCCAACAGTCTCGCCAATCCTAACGCCTTATCGGTGGGGCAACAACTCATCATCCCTACAGTGGCGGGCAATTAGCTGGAAGATATGTACACAAGTGGGGCGCGGCATGCCGTGCCATCCCATCGAATTTGGCCTTTTTGCAAGCGGCGCAACGTTGGTTCAATGGGAGTATGTTGCTACCAGCCGAGAACGGCTACAGTCGAGCGCTGGTTGGATCATTGAGCAGACGCGCCGGATCAACCCTTGTTTCTGATTATCGCGCCGGGCAAACGCAACCACAAAACACGTCGCGCTCCCTGCCGTTTCTCGTCAATGTCGTGCAAAATGAAGCTGGCGGTTGAGACGCTCCTCTTCTGGATGTAGCAATCAGTCTGTTATAGTGATATTGATGTGCTTCATCCTTTCGCTTGGCTTCACGATTTTCGAACTAGGTTTTGAATCAACAATTCTCTTTACTAGGTTGTGTTGACATTTCATAGATTGATACGGAATCAGGTGACGCCAAAGCAGAGCAATTGTTCCGTTGAGGCATTGCACGCAATGCCCTGAAGGGTTTAGCAAGCTAAACCCCAACGATTGTCCCCTATTTTGCATCAAAGTACAAATGTCAACAGAGCCTAGTCTCGCCAGCGCCTTAATTGCCACACGGATAAAAGATCATAGGGAACAAAACAGGATTTTCCGTTGACTGACACAACATCATACAGGATATTCTATCTATTGTATGCTTCAATTGCTTTGAATCACTATACGGAATCACATCATGTCCGGATTTTATAACACAGTGGCGCGTTTTTATGACGCCGAAAATCAAGACAAAACCGAAGACTTGCTCTTCTACAGCGAACTCGCTGACGAATACGGCGGGCCAATTCTCGATGTCGGGTGTGGGACGGGGCGTGTCATGCTGCATCTCGCACAAGAGGGGCACACCATACACGGCATCGACAACG
>RFIA01000363.1 GCA_003695675.1 Chloroflexota bacterium | reverse complement strand
GCGGCGCAGGTGACTCGTTGGCCTTAGCGCCTGTATCGTCTCTATTCTCGGCTTGTTCATCATCTTGCTGCTGCGATTCGGGTGATGTTTGTGAGGCCGTTGTACGAGATATTGCGTCACCACTCGGCGAATGCACAGGCGACATTCGTGCCGCGGGGCGCACGACGCGTGTAGACGTGTCCGCCGATATGGATGGTGTCGGCGGTCGTCGCACAGCCGATGCAACCCGGCTGATTGGCTGCACTGTCGGTAAGGTGCCGCTCGCTGTCTGCGCACTCGGTCTTGACTTCGGCAAAACAATTGGGCGATTTCCAGATTGCGTTGTTGACCGAGACACATCATGAGCGTGTGCTGTCGTGGGAGTGTGTGGTGCGAACACCACCGGACTTGGTATCGCGCCATAATACACGAAATTCGCCCAACGCGACGCTAGGTCAGAGAGCAACGGCGAGGCCGCCGCCATCCGTTGTATGCGCCCGACAATTGAGCGCGACAGATGATTGTCAATGACACCACCGCGCAGGGGACGCATCAACCGCCTGACCAATACAGGGTCAAGCGACTGCTGCCAATTGTTTGTCTCCATTGACCGAGGTTCCGATACCATCTGTTGATGTATCCACCTTCTTCGCGGGCAAAACCTTCTCGCCCTTATGTAGCATTTTCAACCGCAGAGACGCAGAGGTCACAGAGAGATATAAAGATAAAAGTTACGCAGTTGAAAGTTCAATTGGCTCATAAGATGTTATGTAAGGACACGGCATGTCGTGTCCTTAACGAAAACACACTTGCCTCACCGAACTGCGCAAGTAATAAAAGATTTTACTTTGCGTTCTTTGCGCCTTTGTGGTTTATATATGTCATTATCGCACCTGTCGTTGAATGCCGTGATGCGCCAACTCAAGGGTCTCGAAAGCAATCGCCGTGCTGCTCGCGTTGAGGTCAGGCCCCGTCCACTTAACCGGGAAGGCGTCGCGAAAAACCCACCAACGGACTCGCTCTTGCGCACGATTTTGCAGATAGATGGTCACATTGCGACGCTCAGGTTTTTGATTCTGCACATGCGCATTGACAAAACCTTGATGCCACGTCCACAATTCGCGGCTGTCAATCATGCCGTGTTTGAGCACAAGACGCGGACTCGCTTTCGTTGGGCCTGGCAATTGATGGACATAATTGTTCAACCCACCTTCTTCGACCGGTTTGACATCGACCTCAACTTCAAGACCGCGCACCTCGCTGAATCCCGCGACAATCAATCCGCGAATTTCGACGAGAAAATTGTAAGCCAGATACGGGTCTTTCCACACACGCGGCATTGCTGCCCCCTAAAATCCACGACCATCATCAAGCGCGTCATTCAAACGCCGATTGATCTTACCAATTTCCGCCACCCATTGCTGCCGTTCACGATGTTCCATGCGCATAATTTGCTCGTGCGGCCAATGAAAATAATACGCGATATAAGCGATCTCTTCATAGAGACGCTCCAACGGGTAACGGACTATTCCAACTCCCCCACAGTGTTGGTTTCCACCTCGAAATCATTGTTGCAATGCGGACAAGTCACGAGTAAGCGCGTATGCCCGTGTTCGTTAATCTGGCGATAAAAATCTTGCAAAAAGGCGAGATCGGCAGAAAAAAGATTTTCGATATGGCGCGGCGAAAGTTGATTGAGTGTGCCGAGCTTTGTCACCACACGAGAGAGCAAAATGATGACGAGATAACCGGGATTAGCTTGCACACGCGGGTCTCGTAACGGCGCAATTTCGTCGTAAGCCGTCGCGAGGCGCATGACGCCTTCTTTGTGCAAGTTGCCTTCTTCGTCGAGAAAGCCGCGCGGCAATGTGAACGGGAATTCTGTTTGCATACATTAACCCTATCACTATCTATCACTATTACGAATAGCTTGCAGTCGTGATGCCCTCGTGGACAATCTCGAGCGTCTCGATAGCGACGGCACTGCTACTTGCATTCAGGCTCGGCCCCGTCCATTTGAGCGGCCATGCTTCGGTGAGTTCCCAACGCACTTTCGGCGTCGAACCATCAATGTCAACGAGCACAATCGCGACTTGAATGCGGTCGGTCGTGCCTTTTGCCGACGTCTCGTGCCAATCCCATATTGCCTGATTGTCAACCGTGATACCGCGTTTGAGCGTGATATTCGAATATTTCACCAAACCGGGCAACTTACGAATCGTCAGGTCTTGATTGCCCTCACGATAATCCACCGAGTCGATGGTCGCGTCGAGACCGCTCACTTCTTGAAAACCGGCTTCGACAATCCCCCCTAATTCGAGGAGGAAGTTGTATGCCATGTAGGGGTCTGACCATGGGTTTTGTCGGGTAGTGGGCATGATAAGCTCCTTATCTTCAGATCAATTGTGTGTTAGCCTGTGATGGTGATGCCGCTTTCGCCGTGCATCACCCGGACAACAATAAATTCGGCAGGAATAGCCGGTGCAAGGCCAATTTCTGTCATCACCTTGCCTTGATTACGTTCTGCTTTCGGGTTGGTCTCTTCATCACATTTGACATAAAAGTCGAGCAATTGCCCGGCTTCGACCAACGAATTCAGATAAACGGTCAATTCATTTTCGATGAAAGTCCACAATTGCTGTGTATGCAATTCAAACGTGACATTATGCAGATTCAACTCAATCCAACGACTCAACTTGAACAACAGACGGCGTGTATTGATGAACACCCAACTCGCATCGACACTCAACGTCCGCGCCCCCCACACACGAATACCGCGTCCGGGACGTGACCGCAAGCAGTTGATGCCCGCCGGGTTGAGCCGCGCCTGTTCTTGATTGGTCAATTGAAGTTCAAGATCGAGCACTCCCTCGATAATTTCATTGGCCGGCGCTTTGTGAACACCGACTTGATAATCCGTCCGCCGGTAAATTCCAGCGATATGACCACATGGCGGCATGAAGTCATCTTCTGCCGC
>RFIA01000362.1 GCA_003695675.1 Chloroflexota bacterium | reverse complement strand
TCGGTGGACATGCGTTGTGTCAAATTGATGAGTGTGCCATCAGCAAGATTGCGGATATAAATTTCGGGGTTGCCGTTGCGCGTGCTTTCAAAGGCGATGGCGCTGCCGTCCGGCGACCAGACCGGCGCTAAATCGAGGAATAGGTTATTCGTCAAGCGTTCGACTCGATTGTCCCCGATGTGCATTACATAAATTTCGGGATTGCCGTCGCGTGTCGAAACGAAGGCGAGACTCTTGCCATCCGGCGACCACGCGGGAGAATTGTCCGCCGCGATGTGTCTTGTCAGGCGATGCTCACGACCATCGTCGAGGTCAATCAGATAAATCTCCGGATTGCCGTCGCGATTCGAGACGAAGGCCAACACACCGTCCGAGTGTATCGCCCGCCCGATAGTGAGCGTCGCAGCGATAGCAAGACCGGTCAATATCGATAAACCAATCCATAGGCCAAGCAACAAGTGTCTCATCACATTATTGACGCCGCATTGTGATCACTGCCGCGCCCAACGCCACAACACACCCGGCAATGCCCGCGCCCATTGTGTGAATGATTTCTCCCACGGCGTCACATTCGCGTGGCCGAGAATCTGCGCGGCGACTTGCTCTGCACTCGCGGCGACGCCTTCGACCATCATGAGACCCGGCGGTTTGACGCCATCGCCGACAAGCCAGACCCCCACATCAGCAAAGGGTTGTGTGCGCACATCGTGCCCCTGCCGCGCCCAATTGACCGGGAAACGCGCCGGGAAATGGCTGACGCCGACGACCTCGCAGTCCACGAAATCATCGCCGAAAAGATAGCGCCAATCTTCGAGCGCGAGATCGCGTTCATGCTGCCAATCCGCGCCCGGCGCAATCGTCTGATGGCTGATGAGCAAGTGCCGACCATCGCGGCTCAAATTCGGATCGACATTCGTCACCTGCAAGATACCGGCGATGCGTTGTGTGTCGAGGCAAAACATAATCGAGTCGTGGTCGATGAGGCTTTTCGCGCTGCTGACTTGCACCTTCAGCCCGACCGCCGGTGGCGGCGATATGTCATCCGCGAGCGTATGATGATTCAGCCCGGTTTCGCGCAGCATATCGTGGGTGCTGCCCGGCCCCGCATTGCTGATGATGACATCCGCCCGCACTTCGCTGACGACATCGCGCCGCCGGTCTCGCAATCGCGCGCCACAAACGCGCCCGTCTTGTGTCAACAGAGCGTCAACATGCGTGTTTTTACGCACGGTCACCCCCGCCCGAAGCGCGGCGCGGTGCAATCCATTCGCCACGGCCCGCGCCCCCCCGACCGGCACGCCCGGCAACCCATATTTGAGCACAGCGCGAATAACTTCCCGGCCTTCATCAAACGGAATATCGTACACGGTTGTTGACAAGGCAAATTGACAAAACCGGTCGAAGATGGCACGCACGCGCTCCGATGCGTCTTGCTCAATCAACCACTGCCCATACGAACCATCATAAGAGCCGCCGCGCCACGACCGCAGCAACACATCGCACATTTTCCATTTATCGCGGATGCCCGGCAGAATTTTAAAGACCTCGAACCCGGTGCGGGCGACGACATGCTGCCCGTTTACATGAAAAGAAGCGATGACCTTCGCCGAAGGAATGCTCATCTGCACACCGGCCCGACGCAGGGCTTGCGCCGCCGGGCCAGCGCCCCCATGCGGCAATGTGTGAAAAGCGCCGCTTGCGAATTCAATGCCAGCGACCGGAAAGGCGGAGAAACGCCCACCGACAAAACTCATATTCTCTACAACGAGGACGCGCTGCCCGGCTTGCGCGAGTTGCGCCGCCGCGATGAGTCCGCCAATCCCCGCGCCGATGATGAGCGCATCATAATGTTCAGGCGCCGTCGGCATTAGGTGTGGTCTTGCAGAAGGTTGCATAAGATCAAGTTACGACACGTTATCATAGGTCATGTGACTGATTGTTTGACACAATAGAAAATTACTGCAAACATGGCATTTGCAACACCCCAATTTTATCGGTTATGGTCACAATTGTCGTCCATCTCCCACCGAGTTGGCGGATTGA
Organism: Chloroflexota bacterium; assembly: GCA_003695675.1. Lineage (GTDB taxonomy): Bacteria > Chloroflexota > Anaerolineae > Aggregatilineales > Phototrophicaceae. The sequence continues at coordinate 2,628 of RFIA01000362.1, read as the reverse complement.
TATGCTTTGTGATGTCAGTGGCAGCCAAGCGGCATATTGCTGCACAGATGGTGTCATCCGGTTTTGATTCGCGCTGTGTGATGGCATAACTACAATAAAGATATGTTGTAAACATCAACTTTGGGGGGATAACATGAAGTCTATCGATCAGCGATTGGTCATCGTTACAATTTTGCTGAGTGTGTTGTTTGTCGTACCATTAGCATTTGCGCAAGATGATGACGGTGACGGTTTGCCGAATCCCGTCGATAATTGCCCCAATAGAAGTGGGCCAAGAGAGAATAACGGTTGCCCGCGTAGTGGTGATGATAATCAAGAAGAGGAATCGGGCGATAGTAGCCGCAACGAGGGCGACCGCGATGGCGACGGCACGATTGATGTGTTTGACTTATGCCCGGACATAGGCGGGCCGAATAACAACGACGGTTGCCCCGTGGGGATGCGCCCAACCGAAGAGGCAATTGCCGAACCCGAAACACCCCCTTACATCCCGCCCCCGTTGCCAACTGATGGCCCGTGCCTCGCCGCGACCGAAACAGGTGTGCCGGTTCGTTTACGTCGCGCCCCGAACACTGAGGCCGAAATCGTCGGGCGTATTGACCCGATGCAACCAATACTCGTTATGGCAAGGCTTGAAACCGACGATGGCTTCTGGATTTTATCGGCACACGGATGGTCGGCGGCGCGGGTGCTGCGCTTTGGCGAGCCGTGCAACTTCATGGTACTTTCCAACGACTGCGCTGAATTGAGCTTTCCCCTAGAACTTTCGGCGGAACGGTTCGCGGTTTTGCTTGAAAATGTACCCGCTTTCTTCACGACATGCAGTACGATTACCTTATTCAATGAAAATGTCATTCAGTCGCTGCAAGATTGCTTGTTTGGTTACACAATTGTCCGGTTGAAGAACAGTCCCTACACCGGTCCTGCTGATGTCGAGGTGGACAGCAACAATTATATCGGGACAAATTGCAACGAAATCATTCTGGGCAACAACAACAAGAATGTCATTGAGGGACGTGGTGGCAACGATATTATCATCGGCTTCAATGGCAACGATGAACTGTATGGTGATGAGGGGAACGATGAGCTTGTTGGGGGTAATGGTAATGACCAACTTTTTGGTGGGCCGGGTTCCAATGTGTTGAGTGGGCTGAATGGCGATGATTTTCTCGTTGGGCATAATTCAAAAGATATTTTGAATGGCGATATTCTCACGGAACTCCCTGTGATGTATCAATCATTTCTCTGGCCGAATGGCCCGGAAGAATTTTTCGCGAATACTTATCTAACGAATGTGGGCGACGACATGATGTTCGGTGCGGGTTTTAGTGATCGTATCTGGGCATTTCATGGCGCGGATTTTGTGCAAGCCGGTGGTGGTGACGACTACATTCATCTTGACGGTGGCGACGATTATTACAATGGCGATGATGGGGATGACCTGTGCGGTTTCAATGGGAGCAACGATGCAACCGTTCCCTGCGAATCGTCCGAATCATGAGCATACTCAGCGAAGCCGATTGCAGGAATTTTTGCAGCGCAAATTGGGTTGGTGATTTAGGTGTGTTCAGGAATTGGGTCGTTTGTTATTTTTGATCAACGAGCAGCGTATCTGCTGCCCTTACCAGAACTTGTCACTTCGTATTGGCATGGCGCGTGAACATCGTCTGGCTGTTCATTTGTCTATATCAGGACTTACGCAGTTGAGGCTTTCATCAAGCCGCCAGAGAATAAATTCTCCGCACGTAGACATAGCGGTTTCCGGCTGCCATAAAGCCAAGTACCCTTCAGGGTACTATTTAACCGATAGATTAGGTAAATTGCTGTCAAATGGTTTCAGATCGATGTCACGACCGCCACAGTCTGCTTCAGCAGACTTGGTATTTCGGTAGCCGGACATTTCAATGTCTGGCGGCACAACACAGGGTCTCTGATTGCGTAAGTCCTGAGGGTGTTTAACTCCAAATTTACGCAATTCTTGCAGCTAAAATCTGTTAGTACATTCAGTATGTAGCGTTACTAATAGATTTCGCATTATTATAGGTTCGGATTCATAACAGCAATATTCTTGCTTTTGCTCATATGACAGAACTTCACTAAAATCAGAAACAGGCATGAATAGACATAGAATCATTGTCATCCGAACGCATTTGGAGTCAATGGAGGAAGTATATGCAGATCGGAGATTTTGCCTTAGAGGATAAGGGAATCTACAACATCGATAAACAAACCACCCTGAAGTGGGGGAATATTGCTCGTCTGAGTTTTGAAACATATCCGCGTCGTGTGGGCAGAGGATTTCAGGTGGGCGCGCGGATCATCGCTACCAACCAAGAGAAAGATAACTTTAGTTGGAAGCGCATGATAGCTGGATACAGTGGCGACCCTGAAAATTATTATGTCATAAAATTAGAAAATCCAGAGCACCTCCAATTATTTCAAAATGCCTATCACCAGATGATTAACATGATCGGTCCGCGCTTATGGTCGGAATTCTCTCAAGGTTTGGAACTAGGTGAGGTCTATGAATTCGGCAAAGTCAGTGTGAGCAAAGATGGAATCAAGATACCGAGACATAAACAGCCATTTGACACATCAAAGATTGTAGGATTGCCTCATTATTTACGG